>NZ_JBMPOR010000017.1:0-140579 GCF_049340265.1 Undibacterium sp. Di26W | reverse complement strand
ATATTGTGGGCTTTTACAACAACGTTCGCTTGCATTCTGCCCTGGGCAATCTGCCACCCAGTGTCTATGAGCAAAAAATGGCAGAAAAAGAACCTATCCCAGTGTCCGAAAATACTTGACCACTACACCCGGCCCGACCTACAAGCTATGGTGCGCATGGCGCACCCTACAAAATTTAGCCACGACGCAAAGCTTTACGATATGCCACGAATGCCGCTGGAGAGTCAACCCGGTAGATTCCTGCCTGCGCAGGAATAACGTTAATATGAGCAGGGTTTATCAAAAGGTGGTAGTGCTGGCTTACATTTGAAATTTGAGATCGACGCACACTCAATGCTTCGTACCACAATTTCCAGCACCCTTCGCCTGCATAGGTACATCCCGCCCCGTCTCCCCGGCATGCCCGGCCGCCTGCAATCTTTCCAGATAATCCTGCCACAACTGTGCCTGATTCTCTCCCAGCCAGTACAGATAATCCCAGGAGAAAATGCCTGAGCTATGCTGATCAGAAAAGATGGGCTTGATCGCATAATTACCCACCGGCTCTATGCCAAGCACACCAATGTCCCGCTTGCCAGTCTGTAGGGTTTCTTGCCCCTGCCCATGGCCACGTACTTCCGCCGATGGCGAATACACACGCAGTAATTCAAAGGGCAAAGAAAATTCCTTGCCATCGTCAAAAGACACTTCAAGCACGCGCGATAGCGTACGTGCATTCAAGGCCGTCGGCTGTGGTTTGCCTATACTCATGATTTGAAACTGGAAATAATGGTCTGCCTTAATTGTAGCAACAAACTGCGGCGCGCATCCAATGCAGACTGATCCTGCGTATCGCTACGCGCAGCAGCCCAAATGGGATTAGGGAAATGCGCATCGTCGCTATAGCGCGGAATCAGATGCCAGTGCAGATGCGGCACCATATTACCCAGGCTGGCCACGTTCATCTTGTGCGGCCGCATGACTGCACGCAAGGCCGCTTCCACCTTCCAGACGGCTTGCATGAAAACAGTCCTGTCTGTCTCAGACAGATCAGTCATTTCTTTTACATGCGCATTCCAGATGACGCGGCAAAAGCCAGGGTAGTTAATATCGTCCACCAGGATGACGCGTAACTGATCTGTACTGACGATGATATCGCCAGCACCGGCATCGCATAATTCACAAGTCACCGACATTACACCAGCACCCTTTCTATACCACCGTTATTGGCTTTGGCGACATACTCCGGCATCCAGTTTGGCCCCAGGATATGCTTGGCCATTTCGACGACGATGTAGTCTGCAGTCGTATCAGAATCTTCATCATAGCGCGTCAAGCCTTGCAAACAGGCCGGGCAGGATGTCAGGATTTTGACGTCACCGGTAAAGCCATCGGCACGCAGTTTATCAGCACCCTTGTTCATCTCTTCTTCTTTACGGAAGCGTATCTGGGTAGAGATATCAGGACGTGACACCGCCAAAGTACCGGCCTCACCACAGCAACGATCATTCTTTTCGATTTTTACATCATCGACGGTGGTGATCAGTGCATTGACCGTTTTTAAGGGGTCTTGCAATTTCATCGGTGTATGACAAGGGTCGTGATACATATAACGCGTACCACTCACGGCAGCCAGCTTGACATTTTTTTCCAGCAGATATTCGTGAATATCAATGATACGACTGCCAGGGAATATCTTGTCGAATTCATATCCCTGTATCTGGTCATAACAGGTGCCACAAGAAACCACCACGGTTTTGATATCCAGATAGTTTAAGGTGTTCGCCATGCGATGGAACAAGACCCGGTTATCGGTAATCATCTTCTCGGCCTTGTCGAACTGGCCGGCGCTGCGTTGCGGATAACCGCAGCACAGGTAACCCGGCGGCAGCACGGTTTGCACGCCGACATTCCACAGCATTGCCTGGGTTGCCAGACCAACCTGCGAAAACAGCCTTTCCGAACCACAGCCGGGGAAATAGAACACGGCTTCGGTATCTGCCGTCGTCGTCTGCGGATTGCGGATGATGGGCACCATCTTGTCATCTTCAATGTCCAGCAGGGCACGCGCAGTTTTCTTGGGCAAATTGCCTGGCATTTTTTTATTGATGAAGTGAATCACCTGCTCGCGTATGGCTGGCTTGCCCAAGCTGGCTGGTGGTGCCTTGGTCTGCTTTTTGGCGAACTTTTTGAATACCGTATTACCCAGGCGTTGTGCCGCCACACCCCAGCCAAAAATCACCTGGCGCGCCGCCTTGATGGTGGCGGGGTCTTTGGCATTCAAGAAGAACATGGCTGACGCCGTGCCAGGGTTGAAGGATTTCTTGTCCATCTTGCGCAATAGATTGCGCATGTTCATCGACACGTCACCAAAGTCGATATCGACCGGGCATGGGGTTACGCATTTATGGCAGACCGTGCAGTGATCGGCCACGTCCTCGAATTCTTCCCAATGCTTGATCGAGATACCGCGACGGGTCTGCTCTTCATACAAAAAGGCTTCAACCAGCAGCGAGGTTGCCAAAATCTTGTTACGTGGCGAATACAGCAAATTGGCGCGTGGTACATGGGTCGCGCAGACCGGTTTGCATTTGCCGCAACGCAGGCAATCCTTGACGCTATTCGCAATCGCACCAATATCGCTTTGCTGCATGATCAGGGATTCATGCCCCATCAGGCCGAACGAAGGTGTGTAGGCATTGCGCAGGTCGGCAGCAAATTCGGGCAGGTTCAACAGCTTGCCCTTGTTGAAGCGGCCTTCAGGGTCGATACGTAATTTGTACGAACGGAAATCCTTGATTTCATCTTCGGTCAGGAATTCCAGCTTGGTGATGCCTATGCCATGCTCGCCAGAGATGACGCCATTCAGTGACCGCGCCAGCACCATGATACGGGCGACAGCATGATGCGCCACCTGCAACATTTCATAATCGTCAGAATTGACCGGCAAATTGGTGTGCACGTTGCCATCGCCCGCATGCATGTGCAGGGCGACAAAGACGCGGCTACGCAAGACTTTTTTATGCAGGGCCACGCATTCATCAAGTATCAGCTTGAAGGCACCACCATTAAAAATATGACGCAATTGTGCACGGATTTCTGTCTTCCACGATACCCTGACTGTCCTGTCCTGGAGGATGGAAAACACCGTCGCATCAGGCTGACTCTTCAGTCTTTCATCGAACACAAATTCCAGTTTATCCAGGCCCAGGGTCAGCAACTCTGCTTTCGCTGCACTCAGTGGTTTGTCCAGATTATTCAGCAAATACGTCCAGCGTGCTTCTGCTTCCTGCAACAAGACGTCGGCCTGGTTGACGCGGTCTTCCAATAATTCTGATGCGGGGATATCGTCCCCAGCCGCATCTTCGCTCTTGCCCAGCGGCAGATTGCGTTTGGCGAAGAAAGCCTTCAAAGCAGCCAGCAAGGCCAGCTTGTTTTGTATCGATAATTCTATATTGATGCGCTCTATACCATCGGTGTATTCACCCATACGGTTAAGCGGTATCACCACGTCTTCATTGATCTTGAAGGCATTGGTGTGTTTGGAAATCGCCGCCGTTTTGGCGCGATCCAGCCAGAATTTCTTGCGAGCTTCCGGGCTGACGGCAACAAAGCCTTCGCCGACGCGGGTATTGGCAATGCGTATGACTTCAGACGCGGCTTGTGCCACGGCATTTTCATCATCACCAACAATGTCACCAAACAGCGCCATCTTGGGCAAAACACCGCGTTTGGATTTGGTCGTATAACCAACTGCTCGCAGATAACGCTCATCCAGATGTTCCAGTCCAGCCAGGATGGCACCACCCTTTTTGGTTTCACTGTCGAGATAATCCTTGATTTCAACAATGCTAGGTATGGCATCACGCGCCTGACCAAAAAATTCCAGGCAGACAGTGCGGGTAAATTTCGGCATCTTGTGCAAGATCCAGCGTGCCGACGTGATCAGTCCATCACAACCTTCTTTTTGCACCCCTGGCAAACCCGCGAGGAATTTGTCAGTCACATCCTTGCCCAAACCTTCTTTACGGAATACGCGGCCCTTGATATCCAGTTGTTCCGTCTTGAACGGCTGTTTCTCGCCCGGATGCGTCCATTCGAGCTTGAACTTGGCCATTTCCACATCATGGATTTTGCCGAGGTTATGCTCAAGGCGGGTGACTTCCAGCCAATCACCATTCGGATCAACCATGCGCCAGGAAGCCAGGTTATCCAGCGCCGTGCCCCACAATACTGCCTTCTTGCCACCCGCATTCATGGCGACGTTGCCGCCTATGCAGGAAGCTTCGGCAGATGTCGGATCAACCGCAAATACAAAGCCGGCTTTTTCAGCTGCATCCGACACACGTTTGGTCACCACACCGGCACCAGAATAGATAACCGCATAATCGCGGTCAACACCTGGCAGACGTGTCATTTCCACGGCACCAAGTTGCTCCAGCTTTTCGGTATTGATGACCGCCGACAAAGGTGTCAGCGGTATCGCACCACCGGTGTAACCCGTGCCACCGCCACGCGGGATGATGGTCAGACCCAGTTCGATGCAGCTTTTGACCAGCCCAGCCATTTCATCTTCGGTATCTGGCGTCAGAACCACGAAGGGATACTCGACACGCCAGTCAGTCGCATCAGTGACATGCGATACCCGGCTCAGGCCGTCGAACTTGATATTGTCTTTTGCGGTAAAACGCGCCAGCAACTTGCTGGCTTTCTTGCGCAAATCATAGGTGTCACGAAATTCCTTGGAAAATGCAGCAACCGCCTTGCGTGCGCCCTGCACCAGCGTCTCTACGCTATTGCTGCGTTCGGTATCGTCGTCATTGGCCGTGCTCAGGCGGCGTTTTTCCACCTCGGCCAGCCGGTGGTTCAAGGCATCAATCAAATCCTGCCGACGCTTGGGGTTATCCAGCATATCGTCTTGCAGATAAGGGTTACGGCGTACTACCCAGATATCCCCCAGCACTTCATACAGCATGCGCGCAGATCGTCCAGTCTGGCGTTTGCCGCGCAATTGATCCAGCAATCGCCATGCATCTTCACCCAACAGGCGGATGACGATTTCGCGGTCAGAAAACGACGTGTAGTTATAAGGAATTTCCCGCACGCGGGTAGGAGTGGCACCTTGGGGCGTGTCAGCAAGCAGGGCCTGGATTTGGGCTGGAGCGTTCATCAGTGACGTGGTTGGACGGATTTTTAAACATCCATTCTAACTTATTGCGATGCACCACGCTCCAACAGCCTTGAAGTTTATACGGTAATGCATGGTAGCTCTGGCAATTTTCCAAATGGAATTTGGCAAAAGCTGTCATAAATGACGCAAAAACGGCTATCTTTGCAAATTCATCACAATTAAGACCATGCAAAAAAGCAGTGGGCAAATTTGCTCTACATCAGTAGTCGTATTTTACACCCGCCTGCAAGTGGGCTCTGATCGTTTTTTATTCACGTTCATCCTGGCATCAGAACCCGGTGCACTGCGCAGAAAGCACGATGGCCCCCTGCGGTATCAATCAACAATTAACGCCATCAATCCAATCAACCCAGCAATGCAGGCGCAGTCTTGCCGTATTTCAGCGTAGTTTCCATCGGCAACCAGTTACCTGTAGATTCCTGGCGCCCTTGCAGCAAAAAGCGCGGATGGGCTTCTTTGGCGGCGTCGGCAGCCGCCTTTGACAATTCACCGATCTTGCCTTTTTTGAGGCGGTTCACGACCAGACCGATTTCTGTTTCCGTGAAATCGCGCAGCATGTCGTAATCACCATCGCTGTCGCCAGCAACGAATACCGGGCCGTAGCCTTTTTTGGCGACCAGTTCACGCTTGATGACAGCAGATTTTCCTGGGCCCCAGTTCAAAGGCCAGTCTTTGCGGTAGGCGTTTTTATAGACATCGCCATTTTGTTCCAGGCGTAAGCCCAGGACGTTTTCACGTTTGACGTGGTAGCCATATTTAGGATTGGTAGCAAAGACAGCTACCACGTCTTCCAGCGAAGCGGTGCTGACATACACGTCGAAACCGTTTTGACGGAAACTGTCCATCAGTGTTGCCACTTCTGTACACAGGCGTATGCCGTGGAAGTGTGCAGTCGTAACGACACCAGCGACGCCAGGCAGGGATGCCGGGCTGCTGTATTTGGTCTTGGTCAGACTCATGCCCAGATTGGCATCATTGGATGCCTCTGCCAGTGCGCTGACTTCGGTGACTGTCATGTTGGCGAAAAAGTAGATCACCCATGGGTAACCAACATTCACGCCATGCGTGTCATTGACAGCTTCGTACAGGAGATAGAGTTTGGCGCGAAAGTCCTGAAACTGCGCAGTTTCTGCGATGTCTTCCAAGCTGCGGCTACCGGCCATGCCTTTGTAATTGCCGTGCAGGTAAGCGTAATCGCTGTCGAGATCGGTGCAGATGCTTTCCAGGTCCAGTTGCTTGCCTGCGGCATTTTTGTAGTCGGCAGTAAAATTACCAGCAGGCACGTTTTGACGAATGATGGCAGAAAACTCTGCAGGTGTCAGTTTGAACGCCAGGTGGTTGATCTGGTACATCAGCAACGCTTCTTCGCAGTCATTCATGATGCTGGTGTTATCCCAGTCAAAAACAGCATAAGGCTTGCGCTTGGCCGAATAGCTCTTGCTGGCGCTGCCATGGCGGGCAATCAGCGACGCCAGCAATTCACGGTTGCGTGGCGACCATTTTGCAGCATCCAGATATACAGGGGCGGCTGTTGCGGCTGGCTTTGCCAGCGCTGGCGCGGCCAGGGTGGCAGTTGCTGCTGTGGCCACCAGACCATGCAAAAATCCGCGACGTGCAGGCTGGTTTGCTGATTTGCTATCTTGCATTTTGATTTCCTCGTAATGCACATGCCAAGGGCAAGTGTCTTGACTATTTTCAAGTACGCTAAAAAACGCCTATTTATGATGTCAGGCAAGAATGATAGTCAAGGATTATGACAAGCCTGTAAAACGGCAGCATTTTTTTGAAAAATACTATTCAGTACAAGACCGGTCATTGATTGCAAGATTTGATGTACGTTGATGTACGTATTACCGTGCCAAACGGTCATGAGTGGAATGCAAATGGCATAAATGCACTTCTGAAGGGGCAAACAAACGCATCGGTAAATCACTCATGCCTATGCCACGGCTAGTAAGCAACAGGCGCTGGCCGGGCAAGGTAAACAAACCCTGGGCAAAGCGGCGTTCGCCCGAACCTGGCGGCAAGATCAGCGGTTTGCCAGCGGGCGTGGCAATTTGTCCGCCATGGGTATGGCCACAAAAGGCGATGGCAAAATCATGTTGATCTATATGCTTGAGACCCAAAGGTGAATGCATGAGCAACAAGCGCACATCCCCTGACCCGGCAAAAGTCTGCCCTGCATCCGGCACGCCAACTCCAGGTTCATCCATGCCACAGATGGAAATATCTGCAAAAGGGGCAGGCAAACGCCTGTTTTGATTGACTAAGACCTCAATACCAGCATCCTGCAGGCAATTGACGATGTGCGTGTCATCCAGCCACAGATCGTGATTGCCCATGACGGCAAACTTGGGGGTAGAGGGATTAAGCAAGCTCAGCGGCCCAAGCAAATGCCGCATATGCCTGGCATGCAGGGATACATAGTCACCTCCAAACAGGATGACATCCGGGGCAAAAGCAGCTATGGTAGCAAATGCCTGTTCCAGCAAACGCACATCAGTCAGCGGGCCTGCATGCAAATCTGAAATAAAAGCCAGTTTACATGTGAAACCCTGTGCCACGGGCAGGTAAAAATCACGTCTGTCCACATGTAAAGCGCCCTGCAACTTCAGGGCATAGGCGATGCGTGCAGCCCAGTTTTCCTGATAGAACGCAGCTTCCAGCTTTTCGCCAGTACGTCGCCACCACGTGTAATATTTACCCCGTCCCATATACCTGCTGCGCCAATCAAACTATGTAATTGGCAATGCTGCGCCAGAAACCGTCAGGCAGTTTCAGCAATAGCCAGGTAATGAGTATGTAACGCAGGCACTTACCTATCGCCATATACATGACACTGGGCCAGAAGGGCATTTTCAGCCAGCCTGCCAGGGTGCAGATGGGGTCGCCGATGCCGGGCAGCCAGGCCAGCAGCATGGTTTTTGGCCCAAAATGCTGTAACCAGCGATACCAGTAGCTTTCTCTTTCCTTGTCAAAGGCCTGCTTGGCGGCATAGCCCATGCCATAGTCAACCATGCCCCCCAGGGTATTACCCACGGTTGCCACCATGATCACAAGCCAGAAAATATCTGGATTGGCTTTGATGACGGCAAAAACCGCCGGTTCCGACCCCAGGGGCAGTAAAGTCGCCGAGATAAAACTGATCAGGAAAACCGAAGTCAGACCAATTTCAGGCTGGGCCAGAACGCTCAATAACCAGTGTATGCCCGCTTCTATCATTGCGTTTTGCTATGTCTGTAAAAGGCATCCATTATAATGGCGCCGGTAATTTCAATTACGTAAGCAGCAAATTAGACTTAGTTCAGTCATTTTTAACCATAAATAAGACATCCATGAGCACCGATTATCTGAAAAAGATCCTGACAGCGCGCGTCTATGACGTCGCATTTGAAACCCCGCTGGAACTCGCATCCAGTCTGTCGGCACGCATGGATAACCGAATTTACTTCAAGCGCGAAGACATGCAGAGCGTGTTCAGCTTCAAGTTGCGTGGTGCTTATAACAAGATTGCCCATCTTACCCCGACACAATTGAAGCGTGGCGTCATCTGTGCCTCGGCTGGCAACCACGCGCAGGGCGTGGCCCTGAGCGCCAGCAAAAAAGGATGCAAGGCGGTCATCGTCATGCCGACCACGACACCTCCCGTAAAAATCGATGCCGTACGCACCCATGGTGGTGACCTGGTAGAAATCGTCCTGTTCGGTGATTCTTATACGGATGCCTACGGCCATGCGCTGGAACTGGAGAAGAAACGCAAGCTGACCTTCGTTCACCCTTTTGATGATCCGGATGTGATTGCTGGCCAGGGCACGGTGGGCATGGAGATTTTGCGCCAGCATTCCGAACCCATCCACGCGATTTTCGTTGCTATCGGCGGTGGTGGCCTGATCGCTGGCGTGGCAGCCTATGTCAAGGCGGTGCGCCCCGACATCAAGATCATCGGCGTGCAAACCACGGATTCTGACGCCATGGCACGCAGCCTGAAAGCCGGCAAGCGCGTCACACTGGCCGATGTGGGCCTGTTTTCTGACGGTACAGCCGTCAAGCTGGTGGGTGAAGAAACCTTCCGCCTGGCAAAAATGTATGTGGATGAAGTGATTACGGTCGATACCGATGCCGTCTGCGCTGCCATCAAGGACGTGTTCCAGGATACCCGCAGCATACTGGAACCCGCCGGTGCGCTGGCCGTGGCTGGTTGCAAGGCGTATATAGAACGCGCCAAGGCTGACAAGAAACCGCTGAAGAACGAAGCAATGATCACCATCGCCTGCGGTGCCAACATGAATTTTGACCGTCTGCGCTTTGTCGCCGAACGTGCCGAAGTCGGTGAAGCACGCGAAGCCGTGTTTGCGGTTACCATCCCAGAAGAACGCGGCAGCTTCCGCCGTTTCTGTGAACTGGTGGGTGCACGCAATGTGACGGAATTCAATTACCGCATCAGCGATGAGAAAGCCGCCCATATTTTTGTCGGCATACAAGTACACGACAAGCTGGAATCTGGCAAAATTGCTAAGAATTTTGCCAAACACGGTTTCCCTGCACTGGACCTGACCCATGATGAATTGGCAAAATTACATATTCGTCACCTGGTAGGCGGTAAGAGCAGCCTGGCCAAAGATGAATTGCTGTACCGCTTTGAATTCCCGGAACGTCCGGGTGCCCTGATGCGCTTTTTAAACAGCATGGCACCGAACTGGAACATCAGTTTGTTCCACTATCGTAACCACGGTGCCGATTACGGCAGAACTTTAGTCGGTTTACAAGTTCCAAAGAAGGAAATGAAAGCTTTCCGTGAATTTTTGGCAACATTAGGTTACCGCTACTGGGATGAAAGCAAGAACCCAGTTTATCAATTATTTTTGGGCTGATGTGGTCTGAGTTGGTCTGAATTGACCTGATTTAGCCTGAGCAAGCAATAGCAACAACGAGCAAGACAATATGACAGATTCCGTACCAAGTACGCCCGAACATTCTTTACTGGGCAAGCCCGCGACTTACAAGTCCGAGTATGATGCCAGCCTGCTATTCCCGATTTCCCGCAGTGGAAAAAGAGAAGAAATCGGGCTGACCGGCAGTCTGCCGTTTTTTGGTGTGGATATCTGGAATGCCTATGAAGTGTCATGGCTGAACTTGCGCGGTAAACCACAGGTGGCGATTGCGGCCATCACGGTGCCGGCTGATTCACCCAACATCATCGAGTCCAAGTCGTTCAAGCTGTACCTGAATTCTTTCAACCAGACACGCCTGGCAGGTAGCGACGCACTGGTCAGCCTGTTGCAGGCCGATTTGTCCGCCGGCTTTGGCGCAGCAGTACAAGTCAGGCTGACAACCCCGGATCAGTTCGAGAAACTGGCCATGCATGAAATGCAGGGGCAGTTGCTGGACAGGCTGGATATAGAAGTCAATAGCTATACCCCGAACCCGGCACTGCTGACAGCCAATTTTGACGAAGCGCCGGTAGAAGAAACCCTGATTTCCCATCTGCTGAAATCCAACTGCCTGGTCACCGGCCAGCCGGATTGGGGTAGCGTACAAATCCATTATGTCGGTTCACAAATCAATCAGGAAAAACTATTGCAATACCTGATAGGCTTTCGCGACCACAACGAATTCCACGAGCAGTGTGTAGAACGCATCTTTGTCGACATCCTGCGCCAATGCAAACCACAAAAGCTGTCTGTCTATGCGCGCTATACGCGACGCGGCGGACTGGATATCAACCCCTGGCGTAGCAATTTCAGTTCTGGCCAGGGCCCGGACAATCGTCGCAATACGCGCCAATAAGTCAGCTACCGGCAATTGTTTTGCCAAGCTGGTGCGTATTTTTATTCATTACCATTTCAATATCTATTCAATATCTATTTATGCTGAAGTTCAATCATTTTTCACTGCGCGCCGCGCTGTGCGTATCCAGTCTCTTGGCCTGCCTGTCGTCGCAGGCACAAACCAGCAGCCAGGATGACATGGGCTGGTGGGACAGCTCCAAAGCCAAGGTCAACAAAATCCTGGATGAAGGCGATCTGCAACTGATGGTGGCCGGTTACACCCACCATGGCCGTAACACCTATACCGCCGCCAGAATCGCCGAGTTGAATGAGCGCACCTGGGGCATGGGCTTTTCCAAAGCCATACGCGACAAGGCCGACAATGAAGAATTCCTGTATGGCATGGCTATTTCTGATTCCCATTTCCGCCCCCAGCTAATGGCGGGCTATGCCTATCAATGGATGAAACCATTGGGCGACAAAGTCGAAGTCGGTGGCGGCTGGACGGGCTCGCTGATCAGCCGTACTGATTACTTCAGCGGCGTCCCCTTCCCTGTTGTCTTGCCGGTCGCCTCCATCGGCACCCGCAGCAGCAAGCTGATGGCAACCTATGTGCCGCGTTTTTCCAAAAACAAGGGCAATGGTGACGTTCTTTTCTTATTTGCGCGATTCGACCTGAATTGAACGCATCAAAACGCCTTATTTGATATATTTTTAATATGCTAGCTAATTGCCATCATTGTCCTAGACTGTTGCTTGATGTAAAGTAGTCAGACTTATTACTTACTAAGATTATCGTGATATCACCGATACCGTTTTCCACTAGTAGCATGCGCGAGCATATCGTCAGTGATGACTGGCATATGGCATTGCTGGAAAATAATCCGGATGCGATGTATGTCTTGATAGACGATAATCTGGTGTACGCCAATCCCGCCGGTACAGAACTGATGCGGGCAGCAGACCAGCAGCAATTAATAGGTTTGAAACCGGAAGCCTTCCTGCATGGCCAGCACCATGAAGGTGCCAGGACCATATTGCAAAAACTGCGGAAAGAAGGCGCGCAAAGCAAGCATGTCTGCCAATGCATACGGCTGGATGGCCAGTTACTGGACATAGAAGTACGTGGCACCCAGTTCAGCTTCAACAAGCAGACAGCCATTCTGCTGACTGCGCGTGAAATCAACACCCGTCACGGCACCTCAGTCACCAACTTGCCGGTGACGGATCAGGTGCGCCCTAAATCCAGCCGCGTACATGAAGCCCTGCATCACGAGAAAGAAATTCTCGAGATGATCGCGCTCGACAAACCGCTGGCCGATATTCTGGAAGATGTCTGTGACCGCATGGAAAGGCTGCTCGACAACGGTGCCCTGTGTGCGATCAGCCTGTTTGACAGCAGCAGCCAGCAATTGACATTGGGGGCTGGCCCCTCACTGCCGGATGGCTATACCACTTTGTTGAATTACCTGCCGGTCAATACCAGTTCAGGTTCGGCCTCGGCGGCAATTTTTTATCAGCGCACCACCATCGTCCAGGACATCGCCGTCAGCCCCTTGTGGAAAAACCTGCGAGAACCAGCACTGCGCCACGGCTTGCGCTCTTGCTGGTCGCTGCCGATCACGACCGCGTTCAACAGCCTGCTCGGTACCATCGATGTCTATCACAAGACGGTACATAGCCCGAATGACGACGAGCGCGCCATGATCATGGATGCCTGCGACCTCATCGGTCTGGCCATCGATAAAAAGAATATGGAACAAAGCCTGGAGGAAAGCGAAGAACGCTATCGCTCCGTGGTCACCAATCTCAGTGAAGGTATCATGGTGATAGGCCCGGCCGGCCATATCCTGACCTGCAATCCTAGCGCCCAGCGCATCCTGAAGATAGAAGACATCAGCACCGTAGGCCGGCGCCATCGTTATTTCAAGAATATCCTGGGTGACGAAGGCCAGTCGATACGCATGGGTGATGACCCGGCGTCCCAGGTATTCCGTAGCAGGACCCCAATTCTGAACCTGTCCATGGGGGTGGAATTGCGCGATGGATCGGTCGTCTGGTTATTGGTCAATGTACTGCCGATCAACAAGAAAAGCAGCGCCTCGGTGTCGGCCGTGCTGATTTCGTTTACCGACACCACTGAAGTCCGCGAAACACAAAAGCAATTGAATTTCATGGCGTCCTTTGACGCCCTGACAGGTTTGCCAAACCGGCACCAGTTGAACCAGCGCCTGGTCAAGGCCCTGTCGACAGCCAAGCGCACGCAACACCGGCTGGCCCTGCTGTTCCTGGACCTGGACCGCTTCAAGAACGTCAACGACACCGCCGGCCATGCGGCCGGTGATACCCTGTTGCGCGACGTGTCGTCACGCCTGGGTTCATGCATACGCAGCACTGATATGCTGGCCCGTCTTGGCGGTGATGAATTCGTCATCGTGGCAGAAGCCTTTGAAGATGCCTCGCAGCTCAAGGACCTGGCCGAACGCGTGCTGGCCCGCATGCGCGATCCTTTCGTCATTGAAGGCAATGAATACCATCTGGGTACCTCGATCGGCATCGCCGTCTATCCGCATGACGGCGAAGATGGTCCGACGCTGATGCGTTGTGCCGATTCGGCCATGTACCATGCGAAAGATTCCGGACGTAACAACTACCAGTTCTTTACCACCGAACTGAATGTCCGTGCACAGCACCGCTATGCGCTGGAAACCAATCTGCGCCGTGCACTGACAGAAAATGAATTCCTGGTGTATTACCAGCCCAAGATATCCCTCAGCACTTCACGCATAGTCGGTGCGGAAGCCCTGATACGCTGGCAAATGCCGGGGGTGGGCCTGGTTCCACCGAATGAATTTATCCCCATCTCGGAAGAAATCGGCTTGATCCTGCCACTGGGTCGCTGGATATTGCGCCAGGCCTGCCTGCAAACCCAGTTATGGCGGCAGCAGTATTTGCCCGACCTGGTCATCAGCGTGAATATCTCACCCAAGCAATTCCAGGACCCTGGCCTGCCCAAATACATAGAGCAGGTGTTGCAGGAAGTCGGCTTGCCGGCTACTGCCCTGCAACTGGAAATTACCGAAGGTTTGCTGATGGGGGATGTCGACCTGTTGCTGCCGGTCTTTGATGCCATCAAAAAGCTGGGCATCAGTATTTCGCTGGACGATTTCGGTACAGGTTTTTCTTCTTTATCCTATTTGCAACGTTTCCCTATCGACAACCTGAAGATAGACCGCTCCTTCATTCGTGAAATCCCGCACAACCAGGATTCCGTCATCCTTACCCATGCCATTATCGCCATGGCGAATGCACTGGGCATGAGTGTCACAGCGGAAGGTGTGGAAAAAGCAGACCAGATGTTCTTCCTGGCTGACTCTGGTTGCCACGAAATGCAGGGCTTTTATTTCAGTCAACCTTTGCCTGTGGATAAATTCGAAAAATTACTAGGTGACAATGTTCGTTAAAAGTGTTCACCAAGTTTTACGCATAGCAGTCAAAAGAAGCCTATAATTTGTCAAAACCCAACTTTGTGCACTGCACCATTCCGCTGTAAACTGATCTTGCACCATGACGAATATTGCAAAAATCCTGCCTCTCAACAACGTACTTCTGGATCTGGAAGTCTCCAGCAAAAAAAGAGCATTTGAACAGGCCGGGCTGTTATTCGAAAATAATTGCAGCATAGCGCGCTCCGTTGTTTCCGATAACCTGTTTGCCCGTGAACGCCTGGGCTCTACCGGACTGGGGCATGGCGTAGCGATTCCGCATGGCCGCATCAAGGGCCTGAAGGCCCCGATTGCGGCGCTGGTCAGGCTGAAAGAAGCCATCCCGTTTGAGTCCCCCGACAGCCAGCCCGTCAGCCTGCTGATCTTCCTGCTGATGCCTGACAATGTCACCCAGCAGCATCTTGAGATTTTGTCAGAAGTGGCAGAAATGCTGTCCAATGAAAGTTTCCGTGATACGCTCAATACGGAAGTCAATGCTGGCGCCATTTACGACAGAATCATGGCATGGCGACCTGATTTGCCTGAAACACCCTGATTTCACCTTTACGTGACCATGGCAAGTCCGTTTGGCCGGCCAGTTTGGTCATGCTTTTGCTGAAGTCCTGACACAGACCGCCCCTATAGCCATGCCATCACTGACAGAATTAACCGTACAAAAAATCTACGACGACAATCGTGACACCATGCAACTGGGCTGGTTTGCCGGCTTTTCTGGTGCCGACAAGCAGATTACCGGTGACGCCGCTTCCTCCGCCGATCAGGTAGGGCATTTGAATCTCATCCATCCGGGCCGGATTCAAGTGCTGGGTCATCAGGAATTATCGTATTACAACCGCCTGTCGAATGCCTCACGCAACAACCTGATGCGTGAACTGGTGGCAGGTGCCCCGCCGGCGCTGATCGTCGCCCAGGGGCTGGATTCGCCACCAGCCTTTTTGGCGACCTGTGACGACAATAATATCCCCCTGTTTTCCACCCCCTATCCATCGGCCCAGGTCATCGATTACCTGCGTGTTTATCTGTCCAAAAAACTGGCGCAGCGCATCACCATGCATGGCGTGTTCATGGATGTGCTGGGGGTAGGTGTGCTGATCACCGGTGAATCCGGTCTGGGTAAAAGCGAACTGGGTCTGGAATTGATTTCACGTAGCCATGGTCTGGTGGCCGATGACGCGGTCGAGTTTTCACGCATCGCCCCGAATATGATAGAAGGCCGCTGCCACGAGCTGTTGCAAAACCTGCTGGAAGTGCGCGGCCTGGGCCTGCTGGATATCAAAACCATCTTTGGTGAAACCGCAGTACGCCGCAAGATGCGCCTGAAACTCATCGTGCATCTGGTTCGCCGCAGCACGCTGGAAGAAAATTACGAACGCCTGCCCATCGATTCGCAGACCGAAGAAGTGCTGGGTTTGCCGATCAGGAAAGTCGTCATCCCGGTTGCTGCCGGCCGCAATATCGCGGTTTTGCTGGAAGCAGCGGTACGCAATACCATCTTGCAATTACGTGGCATTAATACTCTGGAAGATTTCATGGAACGTCAACGACGTGCCATGGAAAACGGTGACTGAATATCCACTAAGTAAAGTCTATGGAAATCCTGCTTATCTCCGGCATATCCGGCTCGGGCAAATCGGTAGCCCTGAATGTGGTGGAAGATGCCGGCTATTATTGCGTCGACAACCTGCCACCGAGCCTGCTGGCAGACCTGGTCACCACTCTGATCAGAGAAGGCATACCTTCCGCCGCCATCGCCATCGATACCCGCAGTGCGCACTTGCTGACCAACCTGCCGGAAGCCATACAAACCCTGCGTGATCAGGGGCATGATGTCAAAGTCCTGTTCCTGACTGCCAGTACCGAATCACTGGTGGCCCGCTTTTCAGAAACCCGCCGCAGCCATCCCCTGTCACACCGCCTTGGCCTTGACAAAGAACCCGGCGACAGGCTCAGCCTGACCGAATGCATACAGGAAGAACGCGAGATACTCTCAGGCATACAGTTGGTCGCCCACGTCATGGATACCAGCGACCTCAGCGCCAACAAGCTGCGCGCCTGGGTCAAGGATGTTATACAGATCAGCCATGCACCGCTGACGCTGATGTTTGAGTCTTTTGCCTTCAAGATCGGGGTACCGCTGGATGCTGATTTTGTGTTCGATGTCAGGATGCTGCCCAATCCGCATTACGACCCCGCCCTGCGCCCCTTGACCGGACGCGATGAACCAGTAATCCAGTACCTGAAAGAACAGGCCATCGTGCATGAGATGTTCGCCGACATCAGCCAGTTCATCGCCAAATGGTTACCTGCCTTCAAACGCGACAACCGCAGCTACCTGACCGTTGCCATAGGCTGCACCGGCGGCCAGCACCGGTCCGTGTATATGGTGGAAAAACTGGCAGCGCATTTCAAGAGCCAGGAACAGGTTCTGGTCAGACACAGACGCCTGTCATGAATACGCTGTTCCCGCAGCATGCCGGAGCCTAAACTCAGTGCATCACCACCCTGCGCATTTTTTGTGAGATATAAGCCAGGCTGAACAGGCTCATCAGGGCACACACCAGGAAGGCAATGCCGACCGCCAGCGGGCTCAAGGTTTCCCCTTTCAATACCTGGTTCATCATCTGGTTTTGCGCCAGTACCGGCACCCACTGGAACCATGCTGGCTCCCTGCCCGGGAACAGGATGGGCACCAGTGAAACGAAGGGAATGAACATGGTCACCAACTGGTTGCGTACCTGGGCTTCCTTGTAGCTTTTACAGTCCAGTGAAACGGCAATCTGTATCGCTGCCATGCTGGCGGCCAGCGGCAACAGCACAAACAGAAAGCCCATGGCATCCCTGAAATTGAACTGGAATTCGGCACGCAGAGTTTCATTATGGATCAGCCATTGCGAGGGGAAGAAGCTGAAGATGGTCAGCACCACCACCCCCATGCCAACAATGGCAACCGCCCCCCATTTGCCTATCGTCAGTTGCCAGCCAGTGACGGGATTCATCATCAGTGGTTCCAGCGAGCCACGTTCACGTTCACCGGCAGTGGTATCAATGGCCGCATACATGCCACCCAGCACGATGGCCATCAAGACCATCATGGGCAGCATGGTGGTCACCGTGGCCTTGCGTTCATCCGGCTTTTTCAAGTGCCGTTCACGGACATCGATACGCTGCAACAATTCTATCGAAACCCCGCGCATGAGCAAGCCCATGGTGGCCGTCTCTTGCGCATACGCATCCAGCAGGCGACGCAGGGGACGCACACCAAATTCAGCCGGACGATTCGACGTATCATAAGCAATTTCCACCGTGGCTTTATCACCTGCCGCCAGTTTGTCGTCAAAATCATCGGGAATCAACAGCACCGGCTGATCGAGTTCCTTGCTTTGTGATTTCGCTTCGTAATCAGCGGGCGCGGTTTTCAGCTTGTAACCCTGGCGGGCGATAAAGTTTTCCAGGCCACGTGCATGTTCAATGCCGATGACCATGACAGAACGTTTTTCTTCCTGTGATTCGACCTGCGACAGGACCACGGAAAAAATCAGCAGCATCAAAGGCACACCCAGCAGGGAACTGATCAGGGCCACCAGCAGGGTACGCCGATCGCGCAGGGCATCGCGCAGTTCCTTGCGCAAAATAGCTAAACTCGCTCTCATCAATTCACTCCCGACAGAGATGACTGAGGATGCAGGAATGCCAGTTTGACGAATGCATCTTCAAAATTATTTTCACCTGACTGCTGCAACAATTCTTCTACCGTGCCATGGGCCACGTCCTTGCCCTGGGCAACAATCACCACCTGATCACACAGACGTTCAACTTCCTGCATGATGTGGGTAGAAAAGATGATGCACTTACCGCCACCTTCGGGTGAGCGCAGGAAACGTAAAAACTCTCGCAGGGCCCGCGTCGCCACCACATCCAGGCCATTGGTCGGTTCATCCAGGATGATATTTTTCGGGTCATGCACCAGTGCACGCGCCAGTGCGGTTTTCATGCGTTCGCCCTGGCTGAAGCCATCGGTGCGCCGGTCCAGCAGGGTCTGCATATCCAGCCAGTGTGCCAGTTGCTGGGTACGCTGCTCGGCCAGGCCCGCATCCATGCCATGCAGCAGACCATAGTACAAAATATTTTCCCTGGCCGTCAGGCGCGGATACAGGCCACGCGCATCAGACAAGACCCCCATCTGCGATTGGGTGGATGAAGTACCGGCCTTGACGGCAGTGCCATCCACCATGATGTCGCCCTTGTCGGCTTGCAACAGGGCCGCGATCATACGCAGGCTGGTGGTCTTGCCAGCACCATTCGCCCCCAGCAAACCGGTGATGCAGGCATCATTCGCGGTGAAGCTGACACCATCGACAGCGCGTACCACTTCGCTGGATTTTTTCATCAGGCCCAGGCTGCGCGCCACGCTGCTAAGGGCGTTGCCGGATGATTTGCCCATGCGCACAAATTCCTTGTGCAGGTCTTTCACGATAATCATGGTTTGAGCTCCGCTTTGAGCTTTTCTTTGAGCTTTTCTTTGAGCCCACTCTTATCAGCTATCTTGTCTACAGTTTTGTCCGCAGTTTTATCGCTCTTTGCCGGTACGGGTGCCTGCCATGCCAGCGCCCTGGGTATCTGGCGCACACATTTCGCGTCCACCTTGATGGCCTCGTCGTCTTCCTTGGCATTCAGGAAGCGATGCACGACATCCCGCACACAGCCCTGCGCCAGTAAACCGTGGCCAGCATTCTCGATCTGCACATGACGCGCTTTTGCCCCCAGTGCTTTGGCAACTGCCTCGCCATGTCTGGTCGGGGTTACAGGATCCAGGCCACCACTCAACAGCAATACCGGGGATACACTCAGCGGGATGGTAAAGAACGCAGCAGGAATTTCTGCACGTGGCCATTGTTTGCAAGTCTGGGTATACATCTCGGCCATCAGTTTTTCAAAGTCATCATTTGCCGGCAAACTGCCTGGCTGTGCAAAGGCTTCACCGCACCATACAGAAAAATGCATGCCGTAGGCGATGCCGCCCGGTCCCGGCAGGCTGGTGGCACCACTCATGGTGATCAGCGGTGCATAATTGCCCTGCGCCGCCTGCGTCAGCGCATACGGCAAGGCCGACAAGGCCGTCGGGCTGTACAGGGTCTTGTGCACCAACCCCAGCAAACCGTCACGCGTCATCTCGAATTTAAGTGGGGTACCCAGGCGTGGATGCGGCATGCTGATTTTTTGCGGCTGGCTGGCCAGCAGTTTTTTCCAGCGATTCGCCAGATCAGGATAACTGGCATTGCAGGCCGGCTCTTTCAGGCAATCCCTGAACAGGGCATCCAGTGCCTTTTGTGCATCCGAGCTGGCCAGGCGCATATCGGGTGGCACCACACCATCCAGCACGACCCGGCGTACCGACTGTGGAAACTGACGCAGATATTCCAGGCCGGCGCGCGTACCATAAGAAGCCCCAACCAGATTGATACGGCCATAGCCCTGCTGTTGGCGTACTGCTTCCAGATCCTGCATGGCTATGCTGGTACTGAAATATTGCAAGTCACCATACGGCAAGGTCTGCAACTGATGCAGGCAATCATCGGTGAGTTTGACTTTTTGTTCGGGCGACAAGACCTCATCGGCCTTTTCCAGCGCCGGGCATTCGAGTGGCGCGCTACGGCCGGTGCCGCGCTGATCCACAAACACCAGATCACGACGACGGTTCATGCGGGCCAGCAAGCCATTCGCCCAACTGGCAACATTGATGGCACTTTGCCCCGGTCCGCCAGCGAGCAGGAAAACCGCATCCGGCAATTTGTTCCTGTCCTGGGAAGGGATGACGACATAATGGATGTCTATCTTCTTGCCTTGCGGCTGCGCCGGATTCAAGGGTCTTTGTATCTGGCCGCATTGCACTTCCTCCGAAAAATCCGGCAAGCGGCAAGGCTTGGCCACAGCGGCATGGGCGGCCATGGACGTACACAGGGCAAACCCGGACAAAAGTCTGAGTATCAAACGTTTCGACAAAGCAGTCTCCTGACTAATGTTGATTTCCACAGAGATACAGATACAGCTAGATGGCATCAGCATCCACTGATTAATTATTATTTGCCGTCCTTACCCATCGTATCGAAAGCCAGACGGGCTTGCGTACCCAGGGACATCAACAGGTTTTTTATAGGAGCAGGCAAGGCCAGTTGTCCGGCATCACGCAGGTTTCCCCAGCTATGATCCGCTTCCGAAATCATCGCATGACGCTCAGACAATTGCACGTGCACAGGCAAAATCTGTAATTTGAAATGGGTAAACGCATGGCTGACCACAGGCAAAATCTGGATACTGTTAATCACGCCAAAGCGGCCAGCCTTTTGTTTCAGTTCAGCCATTTGTTCATCCACAGAAATCATGTCAGCGCCATATTCCTGCATGCCTGCCAGTTCTGGCAAAGACAGCAGGCCACCCCAGATGCCAGTCGGCGGACGGCGCTCCAGCAATATCTGCTGACCATCCTGCACCACCAGCATGATGGCCTGTTTTTCCTTCTGGGCTTTTTTGGGTTTGCGCTCTGGCAATTCTGCAGTCCTGCTCTGGGCATAGGCCAGGCAGCGATCCTGAAACGGGCATTGCTGGCATTTGGGGTTGCTGCGAACACACAGCGTCGCCCCCATGTCCATCAAACCCTGGGTATAGGCTTGTATGCCTTGTGCCGGCAATAAGGCTTGCGCCAGCTTCCACATCTGGTCTTCAACCGGTTTGCTGCCGGGATAACCATCAATCGCAAAGACGCGGGCCAACACGCGCTTGACATTACCATCCAGAATAGCTGCCACGGTGCCATATGAAAACGCCGTGATGGCGGCCGCAGTGGAGCGGCCTATGCCTGGCAGTTCCTGCAACAAGGCCGGATCAGCCGGAAACTGCCCCTGGTATTTTTCCACCACCTGTTTTGCGCACTGGTGCAGATTGCGTGCGCGGGTGTAATAGCCAAGACCGCTCCAGTGTTCCATGACTTCTTCCACTGGTGCGGCAGCAAGTGCAAATACCGTGGGGAACGATGTCAGGAAACGCTGGTAATAAGGAATGACAGCCGTCACCTGGGTCTGCTGCAACATGATTTCAGACAGCCAGACGCGATATGCTTCATGGCTCTGCTGCCACGGCAGGCCATGTCGGCCATGCTGCTTTTGCCATGCAATAAGACGGGAGGAAAAATCGGGGTCGGCTGCAACAGGATGGCTTTCTGTCACCATCCTGTTTGCTGATACGGGAGACTTCATCTATCAGGCAGCGACCTTGAGTGCACTCAGTTCTGCAGTGAGGGCGTTTTTGAGACTTTCTTCCAGCGTGGTCAGTGAAGCCTTTTGTGCATCGATATCTGCCTGCATGGTCTCGAAAGACTTGATCTTGTCTTCCAGGCTGTCAGTCGCCACATGAATTCTTTGTATCGACTGCATGCGGTTTTTCAATTGGCTCTTGTGTTCACGGATCTGTGCTTCCAGCGGTGCCATGACAACTTTCTGCCAGGCTTCGACATCACGGTTGGCTTGCAAAAAGCTTTGCTTGACCCTGGCAGCCACTGAATCAAAGAATTTATGCATCAGCACGACTTGCGGCGTGGTCAGCATGGTCTTGGCGCTGAACTGTTTCTGGTACACAGCTTCAATCGCTTCGACTTCCTTGATGTATTTATCCAGTGAGAACGGCATCGGTGCAGACAGTGCCAGGCCATGCTCGGTCGAGAATTTGCGGTACATGATAGTCATCATTTCCGAAATTTCATCCGTCTTCTTGTTCGAAGTCAGCAGATTCAGTTTGACCTGGGCAAAGAAATGCCTGACCGATTCACGCAGGCCGGTAGAGAACTTGCTCTTTTCCATGGCTTCACGCGATTTGCGTATTTCTTCGCGCAAGATGTCCATACCCAGGCTGGTGTACACCTCGGTGGACAAACGCGTGAATACCGAGCGTGTGCCCTGCATGCGCAAGAGGCTGGCATCGAATTCTTTTTTCTCGGCATCGATGCGCTTCATCATGTGTTCGATGACGTTCATGTTCTTGCCGCGCAGGCTTTTCAATTCCAGCATCTGCTCGACCACACTGCGGCTGCGGGCAGAAATGATGGCTTGCTGACCACTGGTGATTTCATTCACTTCCGAAGTCAGTTGGGCACGGATGATGTTTTGCTTGGCCGGTATCAATTCCTTGGACAGTGCATATTCCAGCGACGGCAAGCGGCTGCGGGCCAACAGAGGCGCATCCTTGTTAATCTTGGCGACCAGGCCTTTTTGCGCAGAAATCGGGAATACCTGTTTTTCGTCGATTGCCAATGTATGTGCAACGGTGCTGATCTGGCGCACGATCTGGGCTTCCACTTCTTCCGGCGTACGCAACTCGTCCCACATGCTGTCGATCTTGTTCAGCACCACCATGCGGCCTGGGCCGTTGCCAATATGATTACGCCAGACATCGATATCGCTCTTGGTGACACCGGTATCGGCCGCAAGGATAAACAATACTGCATGCGCATTCGGAATCAGGTTCAGCGTCAGTTCAGGTTCGGTACCGATGGCATTCAAGCCAGGGGTATCGACAATGATCAGACCCTCTTTCAGCAAGGGATGCGGGAAATTGATGATGGCATGGCGCCATTGGGAAATTTCAACCAGACCATCTTCATCCACTTCCAGCGCAGCATCTGGATCGTTTTCATCAAACAAGCCATAATATTTTGCTAATTCTATGCTGACTTTCTTGGTCTGACTCACCTGTTTGAAAGCCTCCAGCATGCCGTCACCGGAATTGATATTCAGTGGCAGCACGGTCCAGACATGACTCTGGCCCTTGTATTCGCTGGTGGACTGCGCTTCGGCCCGGGTTTCTATGGGCAACAGGCGTATGCAGGGCGGAATCGTATCGTCATACAATAGTTCGGTCGGGCACATGGTGGTACGACCGGCGGATGATGGCAAAATGCGCTGACCGTAATCGGCAAAGAAAATCGCATTGATCAACTCTGACTTGCCGCGTGAAAATTCTGCAACAAAAGCGATGGACAGCTTGTCGTCAACCAGTCTTTCCATCAATCGCGCAATACGCTGGTCACTGGCGGCATCGGCCATATCCGATCCATGTATCCACGTACGATACTGCTCCAGCGCTTTCACCACTCCTTTGCGCCAGTCGCTGTACTCCTGGAATTTTTGAACCAGATTGCTCATGTTCCCCTCAGTTAACTTTTTTAATTTTCCAAGTATATATGGAAGCTCTGGAAAAAATACGCGTAAATTGAATTTTGCCTACATTTCAGACGATTTATTGGGCTTATTTCTGACATTTTGCGCAATAAAAGCTGCTGCGCTGCCCTTGACGTATCTGTCTGATGGCCTGGCCACAGATTCTGCAGGCCTCTCCAGTTCTATCATAGACGAAATAAGACTGTTGGAAATAGCCGCTTTGTCCATCCACTCCAAGAAAGTCCTTGAGCGTGCTGCCGCCCTGTTCTATGGCAGCGGCCAGGGTGACCCGGATGGCATCTGCCAATAAGGTATACCGTGCCAAACTGATACGTTTAGCCGAAGTTTTGGGATTAATGCCAGCCTTGAACAGGCTTTCTGATGCATAAATATTACCAACTCCCACCACAATATCGCCCGCCAGCAGTACCTGCTTGACCGGCGCGGTGCGCTGACGTGTCTCACGGTACAGCAATTCCGCGCTGAATCCGGGTTCCAGTGGCTCCACCCCCAATTGCCGTAATAACAGGTGTTCTTCAATGTCACCGTCTGTCGCGGCATGCCACAGTACCGCACCAAAACGGCGCGGATCGGTCATGCGCAGGGCCATATCACCGATGACAATATCAATATGATCATGCTTGGCTGGCAGCACATCTTTATGCAAGACCCGCAAATGTCCCGACATGCCCAGATGGATCAAAACGCAGCCATGCGGAAAATGCAATAAAAGATATTTACCGCGCCTGCCGGTAGCCAGAATGCGCTGGCCAGTCAGCAATGCAGGCAAATCCGGCGGGAAAGGCCAGCGCAGGCCATCCCTGCGCAAGATGACCTGACTCACGGTTTTTCCGGTCAGGTGAGGCGCGACGCCGCGTCTGGTCACTTCTACTTCAGGTAATTCTGGCATGGGCGGGAACTTTTACCATTACAATTTGACACAGTGTAATAACATCGCTGAACCCACAGCTTTTCAGCTTCAGCGTAAAATCAATCATCTTTTCTGTTAATCCGGGCTCGTTTTGAAAACATTTCCAGCATTATTTTCTACTTCTATTGTATCTGTTCTGCGGCCAGCATCATGGCTATTGAGTGCGGCGCTGGTCACGGGATGTGCCAGCACAGGCTTGCAAGGCACGGATTCAGCCAGCGATGCGAATCACGCCAACGATGCGGCGCAAGCTGCCCTGTCAGCCGAAAAAACCCTGAATGGGGTGACGGCGGACGTCTCGCTGCCTGAAGACAAATTACCGGAAGTAGCCCTGTCTGAAGAATTATTTTACAAAATCATCACGGCTGAAATCGCCTATCAGCGCGGTAGCTGGCAGGGTGCCTATGTGACGCTGTACTCGGTTGCGCAGCAAACCCGTGACCCGCGTATTGCCCGTCGCGCTGCTGAAATCGCCCTGAGTGTCAAGCAGGCTGGCGAAGCGCTGGCGGCCATACGCCTTTGGCGTGAATTAGCGCCGAATTCCAATGAAGCTACCCAGTATTATCTGGGCTTCATGGTCATGAATAATAATCTGGCAGAAATCCAGAGTGTATTCACGGAAAAACTGAAAACCGCTGACCCTAAACAGCACGCCATACTGATGCTGCAAGCACAGCGATTGCTATCCCGTGCGCGTGACAAGAACGCCGCCTTTGATGTGCTTGAAGAAATTCTCTCGCCCTATAAAGATAGCCCGGATGCGCACCTGGCGCTGGCCCAGGGTGCCTATACCAAAGGTGACAACAAGCGCGCCGTAAGCGAGGCACAAGCTGTACTGAATACCAAGACAGATTCGCAACTGGCCATCCTGACCGTAGCCCAGGCTTCATCGCAACAAGATGCCGCCAAGGCCATGGCTGCCTTTTTACAAAAAAACCCGACGGCACGGGATGTCCGTCTGGCCTATGCCAGCATCCTGATAGACCTCAAGCAACTGGATAAAGCCACGCGGGAATTTGAACAAATCGCCCGCGACAGGCCGGACGACAATAACGCCACCTACACGCTGGGCGTGTTGGCCATGGAAAGAAATCAACCGGCGGAAGCAGAAAAATATTTCGTCCAGTACCTGAAAACCCTGGAAGCCAGACCAGGTGAAGAACGTGACCCCACCAATGCCCTGGTCAATCTGGCGCGTATCGCCGGTGAACGCAAGGACTATAAGGCAGCACAGGATTGGCTGTCGCAGGTGGAGTCGTTTGAAGGCCGTAATACCGCCTGGTTCAATGTCCAGATGCGCCGCGCTTTCCTGTACGCCAAAGAGGGCAAACTGGATGAAGCCAGACAGTTTGTGCATAGCGTAAAAGCCTCGAATGAGGCCGAACAGACGCAACTGGTACAAACCGAAGCACAGTTGCTCAGGGATGCGGGTCAGCCCGATCAGGCCAAGGCCATCCTGCAGGAAGGCATACAGCAGCAACCCAATAATCCCGACCTGCTGTACGATTTTGCCATGCTGGCAGAAGCCCAGAAAGATATCAATGGCATGGAAACTTCGCTGCGCAAGGTCATAGAACTCGCGCCGAATAGCCAGCATGCCTACAATGCGCTCGGGTATTCACTTGCCGACCGCAATATCCGTCTGGATGAAGCATCGACACTGATAGAAAAAGCCAACCAACTGGCACCGGACGATCCATTCATTCTCGACAGCCTGGGTTGGGTCAAGTTCCGCCTGACCAAATACGAGGAAGCTGAACAGGCATTGCGTCGCGCCTATGAGTTGCGGCCTGATGCCGAAATCGCCGTGCATCTGGGTGAATTGCTGTGGACCATGGGACAGAAAGACAATGCCAAAAAAATCTGGCGCGATGCCCAGCAAAAAGACCCGGATAACCAGACCCTGAAAAGCACGCTGGACAGGCTGAAGGTCAAACCCTGAGTCTTCAACCCGGCGTTTCAACAGACTGATTTTGCCCGGCATGATCATGCCGGGCAGATTCAAATGCCCACGCCTCTGGGTGTGGGCAAAAACGGGAAAAATACGGACAGCCATGCATAACAAAACCAGCTTGCCCCTGCATATTGCAGCATCTGTCTGCCTGCTACTTTGCAGCGCCTGCAGCAGCCTGCATCAGCAAGCATCCACAGCAAACAACACACCAGCAGCGTCGCTAAATACACAGCAAACGGCGCTCGGTGCTGCCCGCGTCTATCAGCAGCAAATACAGATCAGCGGCAGAATCACCGTGCTGTACCAACAGGCTGACAAACCACAAAGCATGCCTGGCAATTTTGAATGGGAACAAGACCAGGATGGCATACGCATCACCCTGCTATCCTCTTTGGGGCAAACCCTGGCCAGAATCACGCAAACCGCACAAGGTGCCCGACTGGAACAGAATGGCAAGGAAACCCGCCAGGCAGCCGATCTCGATCTTTTGCTGCAAGATACGCTGGGCTGGTCCTTGCCGGTAGCCGGTCTGCGCGACTGGTTACAGGGTTTTGTAGCAAAAGATGGCAAAACCGCCATGCCTGTACAAGCCGAAGACCAGACTATCGACACCCAGGGCTGGAAACTACGTTACGCCACCTGGCATGAGCAACCGAGCTTTCCAAAACGTATCGATTTGCAAAGATATAGCAGCCAGGCTGGCGATATTTCCATTCGTATCGTCATCGACCAATGGAAATGATGCGCACACTGAAGCAGTGCCCGGCGCCAGCCAAACTCAATCTCTTCCTGCACGTGACGGGCCGCAGGCCAGATGGTTACCACTTGCTGCAGACTGCCTTTCAGTTGATAGACCGCTGCGATTATCTGGATGTGGAAGTGCGCGATGACGGCATTGTGCACAGGAGCAATGACCTACCCGGCGTACCTGCCGACAGTGATTTGATTGTCAGAGCGGCCAAGTTGCTGCAAACACATAGCGGTTGTGGGTTAGGGGCCAATCTGACGCTGCACAAGCAACTACCCATGGGCGGTGGCCTGGGTGGCGGCTCATCCGACGCAGCCACCACCTTGCTGGCGCTGAATCATTTATGGAATACCGGGCTGACCCGGGCAGAATTAATGAAGCTGGGCCTGCAACTAGGTGCTGACGTACCCTTCTTTCTATTCGGCGAAAACGCCTTTGCCGAAGGCGTGGGGGAAGAATTGCAGGCCTTGCGTACTGCTGAAGACTGGTTTGTGGTGCTGGAGCCCGGTGTACAAGTCCCCACACCGGCAATTTTTTCGGCAAAGGAGTTGACAAGAGACACGAATCCCGTCAGAATAGCGGACTTTTCCAGTGATGCAAAAATTCATTGGAAAAACGATCTGCAAACAGTTGCCTGCGCATTGTTTCCGCAAGTAGATGAAGCCATCAAGTGGCTCTCGCAATACGGACATGCAAAGATGACGGGATCAGGGGCTTGTGTTTTTTGTGCTTTTGCCGACGAAACGGCAGCAGACACAGTGTTAAAACAAGTACCGGATCGCTGGACATCATGGAAAGCAAAAGCACTGAGTCGCCACCCGATGGCGCAGAAATTGGGATCGAAAAACATTTGGCTTGAAGCTGGTTTGACGCTAAAATAGCGGCGAACTTGGAAACAGGCAAACGGTTGTGTAGGGGAGTCGCCAAGCTGGTTAAGGCACCGGATTTTGATTCCGGCATGCGAAGGTTCGAATCCTTCTTCCCCTGCCATTAAATTAAAGCCGCCGCATAGATTGTGCGGCGGCTTTTTCAGTTTTATCAGCGGTTCATTTTGTATAAAACCCATGCAAAATAAGCCAGACCCACAATCTCAGCCGATAGGTTCCAGCCATGGCAAATGCGCGCGCACATGACAACATGATGGTTTTCACTGGCAACGCCAATCCTGCACTGGCTGCCGGTGTCGCCAAGCAACTCGGCATCCCTCTCGGCAAGGCAGACGTTTCCAAATTCTCTGACGGTGAAGTCTTGGTCGAGATCAATGAAAACGTGCGTGGTAAAGATGTTTTCGTTTTGCAGTCGACTTGCGCGCCAACCAATGACAACCTGATGGAAATCATGTTGATGGTTGATGCACTGAAACGTGCTTCCGCTGGCCGTATCACTGCCGCTATCCCGTATTTTGGTTATGCCCGCCAGGATCGCCGTCCACGCTCTGCGCGTGTCGCGATTTCTGCCAAAGTGGTTGCCAACATGCTGGAAGAAGCCGGTGTAGACCGCGTGTTGATCATGGACTTGCATGCCGACCAGATTCAGGGCTTCTTTGATATCCCTGTCGATAACATTTACGCTTCACCGATTTTGCTGGGTGACCTGGTCGCCAAGAATTACGAAGACTTGCTGGTAGTTTCCCCTGACGTGGGCGGCGTGGTACGTGCCCGTGCTTTGGCAAAACGCCTGGGTTGCGATCTGGCCATCATCGACAAACGCCGTCCAAAAGCGAATGTCTCTGAAGTCATGAACATCATTGGTGAAGTCGAAGGCCGCAACTGCGTGATCATGGATGACATGGTTGACACTGCAGGCACCCTGACCAAGGCTGCTGAAGTATTGAAAGAACGTGGTGCCAAGAAGGTATTGGCATACTGTACCCACCCGGTCTTGTCCGGCCCTGCGATACAACGTATTTCGCAATCGCCGCTGGATGAACTGGTGGTGACAGACACCATCCCGCTGACAGAAGCGGCCCGTGCCTGCCCCAAGATTCGTCAATTGTCTTGTGACAGCCTGCTGGCCGAAACGTTCCGCCGCATCACCAAGGGTGAGTCTGTGATTTCCTTGTTCACGGACTAAATACGCATTAAGTTTTTCCCGGCACCGTCAATTGACGGTGCTATTTTCTGGACCCCTGGTCGCGGGGGTTCAATACCGCAAAACCGAATAAACGGTTTGCATTTTTTGGAGTAACACCATGAAAGTAATCGCATTTGCACGCAAAGAACAGGGGACCGGAGCGAGCCGCCGCCTGCGCAATGCTGGCCAAACACCTGGCATCATCTACGGCGGTAAAGAAGCACCGGTCGCCATCACTCTGGATCACAATGCGCTGTACCATGCATTGAAAAAAGAAGCATTCCACTCTTCCATTCTGGACCTGGAAGTGGATGGCAAAGCAGAAAAAGTATTGTTGCGCGACTTCCAAGTCCACGCCTACAAACAACTGGTTTTGCACGCTGACTTCCAACGCGTAGATCCTAACCAAAAAATCCACGTTAAAGTGCCTCTGCACTTCATCAACGCTGACGTTTCTCCAGCAGTGAAACTGTCCTCCGCAGTCATCAGCCACGTTGCTGTTGAACTGGACATCTCTTGCCTGCCAGCAGAATTGCCAGAATTCGTTGAAGTTGACCTGTCCAAACTGGAAGCTGGTCAATCCATCCACGTATCCCAACTGACACTGCCAAAAGGCGTGACAGCTGTGGTACATGGTGGTGACGCAACTGTTGCTATCGCTGTTATCCCAGCCGGTGCAACTTCTGCAGAAGCTGAAGCAAAATAATTTGCATTTTGCATTTATACGAAAAGCCGCCTTCGGGCGGCTTTTTTATTTTGCGCTGACGGGATACTTTGCACGCACACCATGTCAGAATTGGTATTACTATTTCTGCCATCACTGATTTCCGGAGCTATTCGCATGCCCTCCCCTCGCAAGCTATACCTGAGTCTGCTCATCCCCCTGTGCTTTGGCCTGCTCAGCCCTGCCAGCCAGGCGCAACTGGCGGCCGGTATCAAATACGATACCAGCTACCCCATCATCAGCCCGGTCTATGCCAAACAAGGCATGGTGGCGACCGAGCAGGCCCTGGCCAGCCAGGTAGGCCTGGAGATACTCAAGCACGGTGGCAATGCGGTGGATGCTGCCGTGGCAGTCGGCTTTGCGCTGGCGGTGGTGCTGCCAAATGCCGGCAATATCGGTGGCGGTGGCTTCATGGTTATCCATGACAGCAAATCGGGCAAGGATGTCGCCCTGGATTTTCGTGAGCTGGCACCAGAAAAAGCCACACGGGACATGTACCTGGATACCAATGGCAAGGTGATACCCGGCAAATCCCTGCATACCCACCTGGCGGTCGGCGTGCCTGGCACGGTAGCCGGCATGGACCTGGCCCTGCGCAAATATGGCAGCATGAAATGGAAGGACGTGATTGCACCAGCAATACGCCTGGCCGAGCAGGGTTTTGACATCAGCCCGCATCTGGCTGAACTGATAGACGCTGGTAAAAACCAGTTGGGCCAGTGGCCCGCCAGCCGTGCCATCTTTTTCAAGGATGGCAAACCCATGCAGGCTGGCGAGCACCTGCTGCAAAAAGACCTGGCCCAGTCGCTGCGGCTGATTGCCGAGCAAGGCGCTACGGCTTTTTACGAAGGTGCGATCGCAAAAAAAATCGTCGCCGAAATGCAGCAGCATCAGGGCCTGATCTCTGCCAGCGACCTGAAAAATTACAAGGCGGTGGAACGCATCCCCGTGCGCGGCAATTATCGCGGCTATGAAGTGGTGTCCATGCCACCACCCAGCTCGGGCGGTGTGCACATCATCCAGATGTTGAACATGCTGGAACATTTCCCCCTGAAGGAACAGGGTGCCAACAGTGCCCAGACCCTGCATCAACTCAGCGAAGTGATGAAACTGGCGTATGCCGACCGTTCCGAATTTCTGGGTGACCCGGATTATTACAAAGTGCCGACCAAAGGCCTGACCTCGCGCGCCTATGCCGATGAGTTGGTAAAGAAAATACAGCCGGACCGTGCCACACCTTCCGCCGACATCAAGCCAGGCAAGCCCCTGCCGTATGAAAGCGACCAGACTACGCATTACAGCGTGGCCGACAAATTCGGCAATGTGGTCGCCACCACCTACACCCTGAACCTGAACTTTGGCAGCGGCATCGTCGCCAGCGGCACCGGCATCGTGCTGAATAATGAGATGGATGATTTTTCGGTCAAGGCCGGCGTACCGAATGCCTTTGGCTTGCTGGGTGGTGATGCGAATGCGGTGCAGGGCTGGAAGCGACCGCTAAGCTCGATGTCACCGACGATCGTACTGAAGGATGGCAAACCCTTCCTGGTGACTGGCAGCCCCGGTGGCAGCCGCATCATCACCACGACCCTGCAAACGATCCTGAATGTCATTGACCATGACATGAATGTAGCCGAAGCCACCATTTCGCCGCGTATCCATCAGCAATGGATGCCAGACCAGTTGCGTTATGAAAAAGGGATCAGCATCGATACCCTGCGCCTGCTGGAACAAAAAGGTCAGATATTGCGCCCGGCAGCGACTTTGGGCAAGACCCAGACCATACAAGTTTATCCGCAAGGATTTGCCGGTTATTCGGACCCGCGCAATCCGGATGGCAGTGCGGTCGGGTTTTAAGCCCTTTGGACTTTACACCTCAGGCTTCCGTGATGACGATATCCATAGGGATATCATGGGTGTCAGCAGCAAAATCCGCCTGTGTGCATTGATAGGCTATGCCTATGGTGAGCGGGCGCGGTGTTTTTTCCAGGGTGCGGTCGTAATACCCGCCGCCATAGCCCAGGCGGTACCTGCCGGCATTAAAGCCTACACAGGGTATCAATAGCGCTGCCGGCTGTATAAACTGGGTGCGCTGGGCTGGTACTGGTATGCCATATTCATCCGCCAGCATGGGGTCACCCGGCCGCCAGGCCAGGAATTGCAGGGGCTGCTGTTTGGCAAGCACCAGTGGTAACGCCAGTTGCAGACCGGTCTCTGACAGGGCTGCATACGCTGCCTGCAAATCAGGCTCACCCCGTATCGGCCAGTACACAGCCAGGCTGGTGATCTGTTGCTGTTGACAGCATTGCAGCAACTTTTCGGCCAGTTGCCTGTCCCATTGTTGTCGGATGTTAACTGCAATATCCCGACGTTTTTGCAGTAAACTTTTCCGCAAGTCCTGACGACTGCGTGCTGCTTCTGTGTACATCGGATGTGCGCTGGCCTTGGGCTGTGTCATACTGTTAGAAATGTAATCAAAAACTGTCTAAAGATGTCTGTGAAAAAAAGTTTAGCTGGACTTGGCCTGATGATCTTAGCAGGTTTCGGCGCATCCACTGTCGCCAGCGCTGCTGCGGCAAAAAAAGGCATGATCGACGATGATGACCGTTTCATGGCCTTGCGCGACGCCGCCTTCCATGATGACTCCGGCAATGCAGAACAGCATGCAGTGGCACTCAAAAATTACGAAATCCCCTCTTATATTGATTATTATCGCCTGCGCGCACGGCTGGTGAAAACCACGAATACCGAATTTCGTGAATTTCTGAGCAAGTATGAAGGCAGCGCCATCGCCGACCGCCTGCGCAATGACTGGTTATTGATGCTGGGCAAACGCGGCGAATGGGAAACCTTTGACCAGCAATATCCTTTGTTCGTGGTGGCAGATGACAATCAGTTACGTTGTTATGCCGTGCTGTCCAGGGCCATCAAACAGCAAAAGGTCGCCAGTGAAGCACGCAATTTGCTAAATTCGCCACGCGACTACGGCGATGGCTGCTACAACATGGTGACTTACCTGGCAGGCAATGGCCAATTCAGCAATAACGACTTGTGGGCACAAGTCCGCATGGCTGGCGAAAACGGCGCATTGCCATTGGCGCAGCGTCTGGGCAAATTGTTGAACGTGCCGGAAAAACAGATGGCCGATGCCATCGACAAACCTGCTGTTGTCACAAAAAAAGCTCCCGAAGCCGGCCACACTGCCCATGAACTCTACCTGATCGCCCTGGGCCGTCTGGCCAAGACCGATCATGAACAGGCAGCCAGCATACTCAGTCGCTATGCCAGCCAGTTCAACGATGCAGAAAAATCCACGGGCTGGGCACAAATTGCCCTGCAAGCCGCGCTGAAACTGGAACCGGATGCGCGGGGCTACTGGCAACGTGCCGATACCGCCCCGCTGTCGCAGGAAGCCTATCAATGGCGGGTACGTACTGCCTTGCGCGAAGGCGACTGGAAACTGGTCAAAACCGGCATCACCAGCATGCCGCCAGCCTTGAAGGCTGATCCAGCATGGGTATACTGGTATGGTCGCGCCCTGAAAGCCGAAGGCAAGAATGAAGAGGCGCGTGTGCAATTTGCCAGCATCGCCGATCAGTTGCATTTCTATGGACAACTTGCGCTGGAAGAACTGGGCCAGAAAATCGGTGTCCCGGTTACTGTCAAACCAGTAACGCCGGAAGAACTGGCACCGATGGAAAAAAATCCCAACCTGCAAAGAGCCCTGAAGTTCTATGCCATGAACCTGCGCTTTGAAGGTACGCGTGAATGGAACTGGGAATTGCGCAAGATGAGCGAACGCCAGCATCTGGCCGCCGCCGAACTGGCCCGCCAGAACAACTTGCTGGATCGTATGGTCAACACGTCGGACCGCACCAAGGGTGAGCTCGATTTCAGCCAGCGCTACCCCACGCCTTTCAACGAAAGCATGTACAAAACCACCCAGGCACTGGGGCTGGACATGGCCTGGGTATATGGCCTGATACGCCAAGAATCGCGCTTCATCATGAATGCAAAATCCCATGTGGGTGCATCTGGCCTGATGCAGTTGATGCCAGCTACCGCGCGCTATGTCGCCAAGAAAATTGGCTTGGGCAAATTTGTGCCGGAACAAGTCAATGATGTGGACACCAATATTGCCCTGGGTACCAATTACCTCAATATGGTGCTGACCGACCTGGGCGGCTCACAGGCGCTGGCGTCAGCCGCCTACAATGCCGGCCCTGGTCGCCCCAGAGCATGGCGGGCAAAACTGAGTCGACCGGTAGAAGGTGCTATTTTTGCAGAAACCATTCCCTTCAATGAAACCCGTAGTTATGTGAAGAATGTGTTGTCGAATGCCACCTATTATGCTGCCCTGTTCGAGAAAAAACCCCAGTCCTTGAAAAGCCGTCTGGGCGTGGTGATACCAAAGGGCATGACGGCTGCTGATGCGGATCTTCCTACCAATTTTTAAGTGTAAAAACTCATGCAAGATACTGAAATGCAACCTGCACTGGCAGCCATGCTGGGCCAAGAACGCGCCGGCTTGCGACTGATCATCGGCAATAAAAATTATTCATCCTGGTCCATGCGTCCCTGGGTGGCGATGAAGGCTTTTGGCATCCCGTTTGAAGAAGTCCGCATCGTGCTGAACCAGCCCGACACCACCAATCGCATCGCCGAATATTCAGCCGCTGGCCGCGTGCCGGTCTTGCTGGCGGGCGAGATCACAGTCTGGGATTCGCTGGCGATTTGCGAATACCTGGCCGAACAGTTTTCCATACTCAACCTGTGGCCGGAAGATGTGGCAGCACGCGCAACGGCACGCAGTATCTGTGCAGAAATGCATTCTGGCTTTTCTTCCCTGCGTACCGACATGCCCATGGATATTCGCGCCTCACTGCCTGGCAAGGGCCGTAGCATAGGCTCGCAAGCCGACATAGGTCGCGTCAGCGAAATCTGGGAAGACTGCCTGGCCCTATACGGCGCGCATGAGTTCCTGTTCGGTGCCTTTTCCATCGCCGATGCTTTCTATGCGCCAGTGGTCATGCGTTTCCGCACCTATGGTGTATCACTGGCCCCTGCCTTGCAGGCTTATGCCGAACGCGTACTGGCCCATCCCGCCGTCGCCCAGTGGGTCAGGGAAGCACTGCTGGAAACCGAAGGCCTGCCCGGACACAATGGCAGTCTGGAAGCCTGAAGCAGCGCCATGAAGACCTATATCGTCGGCGGTGCCGTGCGCGATGCCCTGCTGGGCTTGCCTGTGCAGGACCGCGATTTCGTGGTGGTCGGTGCTTCACCAGAAGAGATGCTGGCCAAGGGCTATCTGCCGGTGGGCAAAGACTTCCCGGTATTTTTGCATCCGCAAACCCATGATGAATATGCGCTGGCACGTACCGAGCGCAAAACTGCTGCCGGGTACAAGGGCTTTGTATTTCATACCGATGCCGATGTCACGCTGGAAGAAGACCTGATACGCCGCGACCTGACCATCAATGCCATGGCACAGGATGACGCTGGCAATATCATCGACCCCTATGGTGGTCTGCGCGATTTGCAGGACAGGGTATTTCGCCATGTATCACTGGCATTTTGCGAAGACCCGGTGCGCATCTTGCGCCTGGCACGTTTTGCCGCCCGCTTTGCCATACCGCCACAGGATTTCAGCGTGGCAGAAGAAACCACCGCGCTCATGCAACGCATGGTAGCCGCCGGTGAAGTGGATGCCCTGGTAGCAGAACGCGTATGGCAAGAACTGTCACGCGGCCTGATGGAAACCCGGCCTTCCCGCATGTTTGCCGTGCTGCGCAGTTGCGGTGCCCTGCAAAGATTATTGCCTGAACTGAATACCCTCTTTGAAGACACCGGTCATGAGCGCGGCCAGCATCTGATGCAGATACTGGATGCCACCGCACAGCGCAACAGCCCACTGAGCACCCGGTTTGCCGTGCTGCTGCATGATCTGGTGATAGCGTCGGCAGAAAGCGATGCCCTGCCCGTAGAAAAACTGCGGGTAAAACTGGCGGACGGTATTTGCCAGCGTCTCAAAGTACCGGCAGATTGCCGTGACATGGCTGTCATGCTGGCGCGTGAACATGTACACATCAAAGATGCCACATCGCTATCAGCCGCAGACACCGTTGATTTACTGACACGTTGCGACGCCCTGCGCAAGCCGGAACGTTTTCTTGAGATGCTCAGTGCCTGTGCCTGCCTGACTCTTGAAGAGTTGGCAACAGACACGGTCTTCGCCCCGCAATTGCAGTTAAGCCAGGCGCTGGACATCGTGTTGAAAGTGAATGGCGGCGAAATTGCCGGCCTGTATGCCCATCAGCCCCAGCAGATCCCGATAGCCATACGCGCAGGCAGAATAAACGCACTGGAAGCAGCCGCAAACGCGCAACAATAGAAGTTTTATTCTCAAAGCCTGCACATCGCTGGAATAATCAGGCCAGATCATCTACAATGCATTGTGCAGTGCACAAAAGCTACCCATAAGGAGCTGCCATGAATGCGTCAGATATGTTTCCTGAAGATCCAAAACACTTGCTGGACGCCAGCAAAAAAACTTCCAAATCTACCGTTTTCGTCAAGGAATTGTCGGAAAAGGACAGGCATCGCATCCTGCGTCATTTTCTTGGACTGGAAGAAAGTGATCGCCTCTTGCGCTTCGGTACTTACCTGCCGGACGCGATGATAGAAAAATACGTGGACGGCATCGATTTTTCGCGCGACAAAGTATTTGGTGTCATCAGCCACCACTTCCGCATTGTCGGTGTTGGCCATCTGGCCTATGCACCACGCGCCGAGAATGATGACGTCACTGACAAAGACAAGGTCGCCGAATTTGGTGTGTCCGTCTCCAAAATTGCGCGTGGCAAGGGAATCGGTTCCAAGCTGTTTGAACGTGGTGCCATCCACTGCCGTAATGATGATGTCGATACCCTGTACATGCATTGCCTGTCATCCAACCAGACCATGATACACATCGCCAAAAAAGCCGGTATGGAAATCCACCGCGAATATGGCGAAGCCGACGCCTACCTGAAAATCCTGCCCGCCGACGCCGTCAGCGTCCTCAAAGAAGCCATGCAGGAACAGGTCGCTGCCATCGACTACACCATCAAGGCCAATACCCGCGCAGCCGCCAAATGGCTGAGTCATTTGCCGGGGATGAAGGATAGTTCGAAGTAGATTTACTAGGTTTGGCTACAGGTCAAGACCTCTCAACACAGAGGCACAGAGAAAAGCAGGAGGAAAAGCAAAACCTGGTTTTCTCTGTGTCTCAATCATTGATCAATCCAGTAATAAGAAGCTTGACTGAAGGTCGCATTGACGTTGCTTTTGGGGTTGCTGTTGCTTTTGAGGTTGTTTTTGACTTTTGCAATTCCCATGTGTCGACGCCGTTTGTGCGGTACAGAAAATGGAAAAAGAAGAGCCGATGTTTGAGCCGCAGGCGAGTTTCGGATCTTCCCATTTTTTGTACTGCACAAACGGGAACCCCCTTTAGGGGGCGACGACGCCTGGGTCGCCTTTTTGGCACAACTTTTTGGCGAAGCAAAAAGGTGTGTAGCCGCCGGTCTACCACCGGCCTGCAATCGTAAATGACGTATGCAGGCATTTAAAAAAACAGCAGCATAATCATGGTGCAGTGATTTAAATCACTACATAATATGTTGCGAACGCCACTAGACTCCTGCCTTCGCAGGAGTGACGATTTTGAGCTTAATTGTTTTAACTATGCTCAGGGGCACACAGGCAAATAAGCACAATGCCATCCATCGCCCAAACCTTCAATCACCCACCCACCACTACCGGCAAAGCCGTCGTATCCTTAATCTGCTGCAAGGCAAAACTCGACTTTACATCCAACACCGCAGGATGACGCAACAGGGTTTCCATCATGAAACGCGAAAAATGGTTCATGTCTTCCACATGCACCCGCAACAAATAATCCATTTCCCCCGTCATCGCATAACAAGCTACCACCTCAGGCCATTGTCCTACCGAAGCCGAGAAGTCATCACGTGGCGAGCGTGAAGCACCCTTGCCGGGGGCATCACTGTGCTTTTCCAGCCGCACATTGACATAAGCCAGCAAACCCAGGCCTATCTTGGCCGGTTCCAGCAGGGCTACATACTTGCGTATGACACCGCTGTCTTCCAGACGCTTGATGCGGCGCAGACAAGGTGAAGGCGACAGATTCACCCGCTCTGCCACCTCTTGATTGGTCAGCCTGCCATCCGCCTGCAAAATTGCCAGGATTTTGCGGTCAATTTTATCCAGTTCAATTTCCATCATAATCTGCCATTAATTAAATGATTTAAGCAATATTATTGCTCAAATCGCGAAGTCTTTGGGGTATTTGGCAATTATATGGCGCGTTTAGCGGACTATACTGATAGCTTGAGCTACATCAAAGCCTGCCTTGAAAGCAGTCAGATGCAGCGGACACTGATGATGACACTAAGGAGACAGGCATGACTTTCCAGACTTGGGACAACCCTATGGGTACCGATGGCTTTGAGTTTATCGAATACGCAGCACCCGATCCAAAAGCACTCGGCGACTTGTTCGTCACCATGGGTTTTAGCGCGATTGCCAAACACCGTACCAAGGATGTGACGCTGTACCGCCAAGGCGGTGTGAACTTCATCATCAATGCAGAACCTGATTCTTTCGCACAAAAATTTGCCCGCAAACATGGCCAATCCGTTTGCGCCTTCGCTTTCCGCGTCAAGGATGCCAATGCCGCCTACAAGCGTGCACTGGATCTGGGTGCCTGGGGCTTCGACAATAAAACCGGCCCTATGGAATTGAATATTCCTGCCATCAAGGGCATAGGCGATGCACTGATTTATTTTGTCGACCGCTGGCACGGCAAAGATGGTGCAGAACCGGGTGCCATCGGCAATATCAGCATTTATGATGCCGACTTCGTGGCGATTCCCGGTGTCGATTCCAACCCGGTCGGCAAAGGTCTGACTTATATCGATCACCTGACCCACAATGTGCATCGTGGCCGCATGAAGGAATGGGCAGATTTCTATGAAAGCCTGTTCAACTTCCGCGAAATCCGTTACTTCGATATCGCTGGTAAACACACAGGCTTGAAATCCAAAGCCATGACTTCACCTTGCGGCAAAATCCGTATCCCAATCAATGAATCCTCGGATGATAAATCCCAGATCGCTGAATACCTGGACCTGTACCACGGCGAAGGTGTGCAACACATCGCCATGGGCACGGACAATATCTATGACACCGTTGGTGACATGAAAGCCAATGGCGTGGTGTTCCAGGACACCATAGAAACCTACTATGACCTGGTTGATCGTCGCCTGCCTGGCCATGGTGAAAACCTGGACGAATTGCGCAAGCTGCGCATACTCGTCGATGGCAAGAGCACAGAAACATCACGTGAATTGCTGTTGCAGATTTTCACGACCACAGTGATTGGCCCTATCTTCTTTGAAATCATCCAGCGCAAGGGCGACCAGGGTTTTGGCGAGGGTAATTTCCGCGCCCTGTTTGAATCGATAGAACTGGATCAGATCCGTCGTGGCGTCATCAAAGACGAAACAACGGTCTGATTTTCGCCAAACCTGAATGGAGATAAAAAAAGGTTGATTGTCATTATTGATGTCAGCCTTTTTTCTAAAATATGATGGACACCACCGTTACCAACGAAGATTTTCTCGCCACCGTTGCCGAGAAATCGAATGGTGCCGCCCTGCGTGGCAACTATGAAAAGGCCGACGAACATTACGTCGTCGAACAAGACTGGGCCGCCTATACCGAAGCAGAACATGCCCTGTGGCGTAAGCTGTACCAGCGTCAGATGGAGCTTTTGCCCGGCCGCGCCTGTGATGAATTTATCGCAGCACTGCATAAGATGGATGCGGCAGACGGTATCCCGCGCTTTGACCGTACTTCTGAAGAACTCTTTGCTGCCACTGGCTGGCGCATAGTCGCGGTCCCTGGCCTTATACCAGAACTGACTTTCTTTGAACACCTGGCCAATCGTCGCTTCCCTGTCACCGTATGGCTGCGCAAACCGGAAGAATTCAATTACATCGTTGAACCCGATGTCTTCCATGATTATTTCGGCCACGTACCCATGCTGTTCAATCCGGTATTTGCCGATTACATGCAGTTATATGGCAAGGGCGGACTAAAGGCGATGAAACTCGGCGGCCTTGATTATCTGGCGCGCCTGTACTGGTATACGGTGGAGTTTGGCCTTATCAGGACCGGGCAGGGTTTGCGTATCTATGGTGCAGGCATACTGTCATCTGGCGGTGAAGTCGAATACTGCCTGAAGCCGGGTACAGCGTCGCGCCACGTCCATCTGGACATACAGCGCTGCCTGCAAACCCTGTACAAGATAGACAGCTTCCAGGAAACCTATTTCGTCATCGATAATTTCCAGCAATTGTTTGATGGCACGGCACCGGATTTCACGCCCTACTATCAGCGCCTGAAACAACTCGATGCCTTGCCAGCCAATACCTTGTTGCCAGGCGAAGTTGAATTGCTGCCATAGGTCTGCATTGAGATTGAAAACTGAAATGGAGGCATCAAAAGTGATGCCCCCATTTTTATTTTTGCGCAGTGACGGTATTTGATACGCGCGTCCATACCTGGCTACGGCCATTTTCTGGCTTGTCCTTGTATGCTGTGACTTCCAGCTCAGTCGGGCTCAGCATGCGCATCTGGCACGCATAGGTCTGGCCATCGGCGCGATTGAAAATCGTGCCTGACCAGGTGGCGGCTCCGCTCGCCGTAAAGCCCTCCATAATGGTCTTACCCAATACAGGTATCGCGGATACAGGCGTTGCGGTACTGCCCATCGCCGTCATGTTGCTCAAATTCGCCGCATCGTTGATCTTGCTGACTTTGCCGCACACAGACTGACCACAATTGCCGATTTGCACTTCCAGGCTACCGCTCTGGGTCAGCCAGGTACCAGCGAATGCGTCTGGCCTATTTGCCTGGTTATTGGCGAGCTTGTTGGCCTGAATTTCCGCTTCCACAGGTGCCAGGTAGTAATCAGACAAACCAGCCTGCTGGGCCTGGGCAGACCAGGTACTCATCAATACGGTGGCAAAAGTGGTGATAACGATCATTTGCTTTTTCATGTCAGTTCTCCTTGAGTTGTCGAGGTGATGAATTCATCACGGCAACGTCATTAGACAGTCGCAAGGTATCTGGCAGATGTCAGGAAATGCCTTATTTGCATCTGACTATGTGTCAACGGCACTCAGATACACTGGGATACAAAAGATTTTGTCTCTGCCGCTATTTAAGCTATAAAGCACTATGGAATGAACCATCAAGAATGAGCGCCAGGCCCAGCACATGGAAAATACAGAATCCCCGGATCACATCCTCATCGTTGATGATGATGCAGAAATACGCGAACTGACTGCCCTGTACCTGCGCAAGAATGGCAACAAGGTCAGCACGGCTGCTGGTGGCAAGCAAATGCGTGCCTTGCTCGAAGGCAGCGTCATTGACCTCATCGTGCTCGATATCATGATGCCGGGCGAAGATGGCCTTAGCCTGTGCCGCGAATTGCGCTCAGGTCCGCACAAAGTCATTCCCCTATTTTTTTTGACAGCACGTGCAGAAGAGACTGACCGCATAGTCGGCCTGGAAATGGGTGCCGACGATTACCTGACCAAGCCTTTCGCTGCACGGGAATTGCTGGCCCGCATCAAGGCAGTCTTGCGCCGCACGCGCATGTTGCCGCCCAAGCTTCGCGAACAAAAACCACCCGCCATGCTCAATTTTGGTGACTGGCAACTCGATACCCTGGCACGCCATCTACTTGATAAAGACGGTGTCATGGTCACACTCAGCGGTGCTGAATACCGCCTGTTGCAAGTCTTAGTTGAACACCCGCAACGCGTGTTGAATCGTGACCAGTTGCTGAACCTGACCCAGGGTCGTGACGCTGATTTATTCGAGCGCTCCATAGACTTGCTGGTCAGCCGCCTGCGCCAGCATTTGCGCGACGATGCCCGTGAACCGCGCTATATCAAGACCGTGCGCAGTGAAGGCTATGTCTTCTGCGCCCTGGTCACGGCACAAGGGGAAAGCTGATGCACATCATGGAAAGCCCGCACTGGCCGCACACCCTGTTTGGCCGTCTGTGTCTGATTTTGCTGAGTGCCCTGCTGATGGCTTATTCACTCTCGTTTGCCTCGTCGCAATGGGACAAGATGCAGGTCAGAAAAAACCATATGGTCTATTCGGTAGGCAAGGATGTCGCCAATGCCATTTCCTTTCTTGATCGTCTGCCAGTCAGCGAACGTCAGTCCTGGCTGGACAAACTGGCCCGCAACAACTACGTATATACCTTGCAAGCCGCACCCGCGGATGCCACGGACAGCATAGACGTGGACATTGCCAACGAGGCGATAGAGGCCATAAAAAATAATCTGGAGCATCCGGCAAGAATCAGGATCAGCGTGCGCACTGAGAACGATAAAAAAATCCTGCAATTGCATCTGACCTTGAGTGACGGTGCGCCAATCACCGTCCGCCTGACTGCGACACCGTACACCATACAATGGAGCATGTTCTCGCTGCTCTGCGTACAGCTTGCCATCCTCATGCTGGCAGCCTGGCTGGCAGTCAGGACAGCGACACGCCCACTGGCGATGTTGGCTGCAGCAGCCGACGCCATGGTAAAACCAGGTGCCAGGCCACAGTTCCCCGCCCGGGCACCGCGAGAAGTATTCCGTGCGGCTACCGCCTTCCAGAATATGCAAGAACGCATAGACACTTATCTGGCAGAACGCATGCAAATCCTGGCCTCCATCACCCACGACCTGCAAACCCCCATCACCCGCCTGCGCCTGCGCACCGAACTCATGGATGACGACAGCCAGCGCGATAAAATACAAGCCGACCTGCACGCCATGCAAAAACTGGTAGAGCAAGGTCTGGCCTATGCCAAGGTACAAAATCAATTACAAACGAATCAGGAAGCAAGCAGCAAAATCAATCTTGATGCCCTGGCTGGCAGCCTGGTGCAAGACTATTGCGACACTGGCCAGCAAGTCAGCCTGCATGGCAATAGCAGTCAGACTCTACAAACCCGCCCCCTGGCCCTGTCCCGCCTGCTCGGCAACCTCGTCGACAATGCCCTGAAGTTTGGCAGCGAAGTGGAAGTTACCCTGAACAGCGACCCGCAGCATGCCGTCATCACCGTACAGGACAGAGGCCCCGGCATCCCCGAAGAGCTATGGGACGCCGTGATGCAACCCTTCGTCCGACTCGAATCCTCCCGCAACCGCGACACCGGCGGCGCCGGGCTTGGCCTGGCAATCGTCGCCCAACTGGCGATACAACTGCATGCCGAAATACGGTTTACCAATCGTGAGGGTGGCGGTTTGGCGGTGAGCGTCAGATTGCCTTTGCAGGCTGGAGTGGAGCAGGTCTAATCGGTGAGTAATTGGCCGCGAAAAATATGAGCTGCTGTCGTAGTGACGTTGCTGTTGCTGTTGCTGTTGTTGGTTTTGCCCTTGATTTTCAACCGCTTGGGACGCTGCAATTTGTGCGTCACAGAAAATGGATCAGAAAGCTTCGTGTTTGAGCGAAGCGAGTTTCGAAGCTTTCCCATTTTTTGTGATGCACAAATTGTGCTGGAGCGTAGCGCAAGCACCCAAAGGGCAAGTCTGCGGTCGCCTTTCTTTGATTCCTTTCTTTGGCGAAGCAAAGAAAGGAATTCGGCCGCCGGGCCGAGACCCGGCTTGTGTCTACGGAGAGCAATCGCTTTACACACAACACAAGTATGCAACGAACGCCGCTGGATTCCTGCCTACGCAGGAATGACCTTAACTCAATTAACGTCAAATTGAAGGTTTAATAGCTAGGTAGGTATATCAAAACTGAGAATTTCATTTGCATCAAAATCAACATCCCGATCACACCCTCCAATACTCCCCCTCCGCTCTCTCCATCAGCCCATTCATAATAAACTCCCGCCGCAAGGTCGCAAAATCCGAATGAAACTGCAGCAAAAACGTATTGATGTCAGCCTCCACATAGCGTCGTTCAAACTGCAATTGCTCCACCAGCCAGCGCAAGATCACCAGACGTTTTTTACGTTGTTCAGGAATACTCACCAGACGGCCATTCTTGATGAACGACTTCATCACCCGCTCAGCCTCAACTTCGGTTGACTGCAAGTCCAGCATGATTTGGGACGCATCCCAGTTGGCCTTGAAACGCTCGGTACGGCTGGCTTGCAGGCGTTGCTGCGCCAGGCTCAGCCAGCTCGCGCTGCCATATCCCAACACCAAATCACGCCCAATAGCATCCCAAAATTCTGGCGCAGCGCTGACACCCATCGCCTGCAAATAATCGCTGGTAACGACCAGATACTGACGCCGGTAAGGCAGCAAATAAGCCGCCTCAGTGGCACGTAATTGCTCCTGTGCTTCGGCATAGCTGGCATACCAGTGATTAAAGAACGAGGTGACTTCAGCACCATGCCAAAAGTCACCCATATCTTCACCAGCCTGTGCCTGGCCACCAAGGATGACACGCGCATGTTCCCAGTTCTGGAAACCAGCATCGGCCGCGGCCAGGTTCATGCAGTGCTTGAGTTGCCAGTTGTCGGGAATTTCCCAGTTGCGCTGCCGGCTTAAGATCAGGGCGCGTTTGCTGGCTGCAGTATTGCGCGTCTCCAACAGTTTTTGCAATAACCGGGCGCGGGTTTTGATTTCTGTAGTAAGTGCGTTCATGCTGCAGCTCCGTTAAGCAGGAGCTGTTGGGTGATGAACAGGGATGGGTAGTACGACGATAACATGATGAACTCCAGTTCGCTTATCGACGACCCGCTGACGTCAAACGAAACATGGCAATTATCACATTAATAGAGATGTATATTTGCAGGGTGAGAGCCTCTTGTGCGGGCAGGCGCCCCTTAGCACCTGTGCGACAATTGTAGGCTCGCCTTCAAATTTCGTCAACTGCCAATACCAATAAGCGATCACTAATGCAAGGCAGGCAAACTGGCCAGTGACACACCCAAAACGATTAATACTGCGCCAATGAAACGATTCAACACCACCTGTTGCCTGAGCATGCCAGCACGCAAACGGCTATCAGAGAAAAACAAGGCAACCAGACTGAACCATATCCAGTGCGCAAAGGACATGAACAAGCCGTAGCCAAATTGCGTCAGCAGGCTGGTATCGATCTGCACTACCTGGGTATAAGTACTAAGGACAAACAAAGTGGTCTTGGGATTGAAGGCATTGGTCATGAAGCCGGCCCGCAAGGCTGCCAGCTTACCTGATTGTTGCCCTTCCGTGATTTCTGCATTCATGACTGCACGGGCAAAAAAAGTCTGGTAGCCCATATAGATCAGGTAGATTGCGCCAATAATCTTGATGGCGAAATACAGACTGGGGGATTTGACAATCAGCAATCCCACACCCAGCATGGTGTACATGACATGCACTTGCACACCCAGGGCAATGCCGCTGGCGGCCAGCAGACCAGGACGGCGGCCATACAGGTAACTGTTTCTGGTCACCATGGCAAAGTCAGCCCCAGGGCTGATAACAGCCAGGATAGTGATGATGGCAACGGCAATGAGTTCTGTCATGGTCTTCCTCAGGAGTAAAATTTATATTCGTGATCACTTCTCACGTATAAATGTATTCTGAAGCTGGATCACAATGATGAAAATCGATTTATACTCAAACATATCATTGAGAAAATCTCACAGATGAGCTATCACCTGCCATCCTTGAATGCGATACGTATGTTTGAAGCGGCGGCACGCCATTTAAGCCTGGTCAAGGCGGCTGATGAGCTGCATGTCACTCATGGCGCTGTCAGCCGCCAGATCAAGCAATTGGAAGAGAATTTGGGTATTGCCTTATTCGAACGCCGCAACCGCGCCATTTTTTTAACCCGTGCTGGCATGAACTTGCAAAGTACTTGCACTGACATCATGCGGCAACTGGAAGCCGGGCTACGCCAGTTAAGGCAAACTGAAGATCAAGCGCTGGTCATCTCTTGCGAACCGACAATAGCCATGCGCTGGCTGATCCCACGTTTGGGCAAATTCAGGCAGCAATACCCCGGGATGGAAATCCATTTACTTGCTGCGGGCGGACCTGTGGATTTGCACCATGGACATATTGACCTGGCGCTGCGGCGCAATGACTTCGTCTGGACGCAAAACTACCATGTCACCCGGGTCGCCCAGGAATTAATCGCCCCAGTCTGCGCGCAAGGCTTGCTCAAACAGGGAAAACTGCAATTGAATCAGCAATGCCTGCTGCACACTGCTACCCGGCCCGACGCCTGGGCGCAATGGCAAAAACTCAGCGGGCTAACTGCGCGTGGCAAAAGCCAGGCGACCTATGAACATTTTTACCTGAGTCTGCAAGCAGCCTGCGTCGGTTTGGGTGCCGCCATGGCATCGGTCTATATGGTGGAAGATGAAATCCGCAACGGACAATTGCTGGCACCACATGCATTCATGGCAGATGGGACTGACTATGTCTTGCTGTCAGCTTCGCCATTTGATGAGGACAAGCGCCGCCTGGCGTTTCTGGATTGGTTACAGCAGGAATTTGAAGTGACGGCGCAGGCCGTCACAGGTCTTCATCAATAAAAACCAGGTTCACCGGCAGGCCTGGTTTTAAAGCGCTTGTGTGCCCAGAAATATTCAGCGGGCGCTTTCAATATCTCTTGCTCAATGAAGGCGTTCATATAACGTGTGGCCGCCACCATATCGTCGCCCGGATAGTTTTGCCATGGCGCATGGAAAGTCACTTTCCAGCCCTGGTAATCCGGCAATATGGTGGCGATAACGGGAATGACCTTGGCACCAGTGGTCGCGGCTATCCTTGACACCGCCGTCAGTGTCGCAGCAGGCACGCCAAAGAAAGACACGAATTCGGCATCCTTGGCACCAAAATCCATGTCCGGCAACATGAAGAAAGGCAGACCTTCGCGCATGGCACGAATGATGGGCTTGACCCCTTCGGCACGCGAAAACAGTTTCACCGGACGAAAACGCGAGCGGCCCTTGCGCAGGGCGGCATCAAATACCTTGCTGCGTTGGCGCGTATAGATGGAACACAGGGAGGATTCCAGCATCACCGCCACGCCTGCCACATCCAGGCTGACAAAATGCGGGCACATCAGTATGGTCGGGCCAGCCGCTATCGCCGCCATGGGTACGGCGGGGTCGATCCGTATCAATCGCTTCAGGCGTGCTTCTGATGCCCACCAGAGTATGCCGCGCTCCAGCACGCTGCGCGCATAGACCTGGAAATGCCGTCTGGCCATCGCCACTCTTTCAGCTTCACTGAGATGCGGCAAGCAAAGGGACAGGTTTTTCAGGGTGATGTGGCGGCGTTTGCGTATCACGACAAACAGCATACTGCCTACGGCTTCACCCAGACGTCCCAGCACAGGCAAAGGCAACCAGTGCAACAGCCACATCAAGACCAGCACAGCTCTCATGCCTGCCCCTGTCCGAAGCGCGATTCCGGGCCATCCACACCATCCGGTTTTTTATAGCGGTTATAACTCCAGAAATACTGGGCTGGCGAACGGGCAATCAGTTTTTCCATGGCACGGTTGATAGCACTTGCCTGGTCTACCGGGTCTGTCCCCAGTTCTTCTTCAAATGGCACAAACCGGATCACATAGCCACGCCCGAATGGCAGCCTTTCTGCATAAGTCAAAATGATGGGCGAACCCGTCATGCTGTGCAGCTTGGCAGACAGCGTCATGGTATAGGCGCGTTTTTCAAAAAACTTGGCCCAGACACCTTCACCTTCTTGCGGCACCTGATCGGGCAGCAAGCCTATGGCCTCGCCCTTCTTAAGGGCCTTGGCCATGATGCGCACACCGGACAGGTTAGCCGCTGCCAGCAACAAATTATCACGTGCGCGTGCACCCTCGATCAGCGGCTTGAGTGCAGCCTGGCGCGGAGGGCGATACAAGACCGTCAGACGGGTACGCATGGCAATACTTTGGGCAACGATCTCAAAACAGCCAAGATGCGGCGTCAGAAAAATCACCCCTTTTTTACCGTCCAGAGCAGTCTGTACCAGTTCCCAGTTCTCTATGCTGGCAGTCTTTAACACTCGTTCCGGCTTGGCACACCAGATAAAGGGCAGTTCCAGGATATTCTTGCCAGCCTCGCGTATGGCCTCATGCAAATGCCCAGTAAAACCGGCCCTGGCGATATTTTCTTTCAGACGACGACGATATGATCCTGACAACAAATATACCGCCCAACCCAGTACAGCCCCGGCAAAATGCAAGACCGACAATGGGAAAATGGAAAGAAGACGAAACAATGTGACAAGCATGACGCCGCTCAAGTAACAGTTGAAAAATAGGGGATATTCGACAGATAAAGCAGAACGAGCGTAAAATATCACACATTGGCTAGCTTTGACCTGCTTAACCGCAGGACAATTCAATAAGAAGCAAGCCACCGCCGAGTTAACAGACAACTTGCGAGGCGGTTAATAAAATTCGCTAAAGCGTCGCAGGATCTCTTTCCGACTGCGGCAAAATCTTTACGGTCAATTTTTATAGGAGCCTGCGATGGCAAATGATTTTCTTTTTACGTCTGAATCAGTTTCCGAGGGACACCCGGACAAAGTCGCTGATCAGATTTCCGACGCAATCCTGGATGCAATTTTTGAGCAAGACCCCCGTTCCCGCGTTGCCGCCGAAACCCTGACCAACACTGGTCTGGTCGTGCTGGCCGGTGAAATCACCACCAATGCCCATGTCGATTACATCCAGGTGGCACGTGACACCATCAAGCGCATAGGCTATGACAATACGGAATACGGTATCGATTACAAGGGCTGCGCAGTCCTGGTTGCCTATGACAAACAATCCAACGACATCGCCCAGGGTGTTGACCAGGCATCTGACGACCATCTGAACACCGGTGCCGGTGATCAGGGTCTGATGTTTGGCTACGCCTGCGATGAAACGCCGGAACTGATGCCAGCGCCGATTTACTATGCCCACAGGCTGGTAGAGCGCCAGGCACAACTGCGCAAGGATGGGCGCCTGCCTTTCCTGCGTCCGGATGCAAAAAGCCAGGTCACCATGCGCTATGTTGATGGCAAGCCACACAGCATAGACACGGTCGTGCTGTCCACCCAGCATAGTCCCGATCAAAGCGAAACAGCAACCAAGATGAAGCAGTCTTTCATCGATGCCGTGATCGAAGAAATCATCAAACCGGTGTTGCCGAAAGAATGGCTGAAAGATACCAAGTTCCTCATCAACCCCACTGGCCGTTTTGTAATCGGTGGCCCGCAAGGTGACTGTGGTCTGACCGGCCGTAAAATCATTGTCGATACCTACGGCGGTGCCTGCCCGCATGGTGGCGGTGCTTTCTCAGGTAAAGACCCGACCAAGGTTGACCGTTCTGCAGCGTATGCGGCACGCTATGTTGCCAAGAACATCGTGGCGGCCGGCCTGGCCCGTCAATGCCAGATTCAGGTCGCGTACGCGATTGGCGTGGCACGCCCGATGAACGTCACGGTCTACACCGAAGGCACAGGCCTTATCCCTGATGACCAGATCGCCGCGCTGGTGAATGAACATTTTGACTTGCGTCCAAAAGGTATCATCCAGATGCTGGACTTGCTGCGTCCTATCTATTCCAAGACCGCAGCCTATGGCCACTTTGGTCGTGAAGAACCGGAATTCACCTGGGAACGTACCGACAAGTCAGCGATTTTGCGCGCTGCTGCAGGTTTGTAATTTATCGTCCATATTGTCGTAATGCGTCATTTGCAGCACTGGGAGTAGAAGCAAGAATGCCGGTAAGTTTTTTCAGAAGTAAGTTCACTGCATTTCGCTGCAAAAAACTCGGTGCTTTGTTTGCGATGGCTGGCCTGTTGTCCATGCCATCTGCAAACAGCCTGTCTGCCCCATCCCCTGCCAAACCCAGAGCTGTCACCGACTGGTGCACTCCACTGGTGGCACGCCTGCCCAAAGTCAGCCTGAACGACTGCAAGAACAGCAAGCTCAGCCCGACAGGCGCGCATTCGCTCAATGGTTTCCCGGTGTTGTTCCGGGATATCAAAGCCGATGCCAAATATCCGCAAGCCATACGCGTGCTGTTGCTGGGTGGCATACATGGTGATGAACAGACGGCTTCTTCCATTGTCTTTAAATGGATAGAGACCATGCAAAAAAGCCCACTGGAATTCAACTGGAAAATTGCCCCGGTGGTCAACCCCGATGGCTTGCTGGCTCCCAAGCCACGCCGTGTGAATGCCCGCGGCATAGACCTGAACCGCAATTTCCCTACTCCCAACTGGCAAAAGGAAGCGCCCAGCTACTGGGCTCGCGTCACCCGCAGCGACCCGCGCCGTTACCCCGGCAAAGCCCCCATATCCGAACCCGAAAGCCGCTGGGTTTATGACACTATAGAAAAATTCAAACCTGATGTCATCATCTCGGTACATGCGCCTTTCGGTGTACTCGATTTTGACGGCCCCACCACGCCACCGAATCGCTTTGGCCGCCTCATCTATAATCGCGTCGGCGTCTATCCAGGCTCACTGGGCAATTACAGCGGCCTGCACAAAGATATCCCCGTAGTCACTATAGAATTACCCAACGCCACCCAGATGCCCCCAGACACAGAAGTGCAGCGCATCTGGCAAGACATGCAAAACTGGATAAGGCAGAATGTGGCGGCACCGCTGAGAACGGCGCGGAATCCTTGACTAAAATAAAGAAAATGCTGTCATCGTTTGCGACAGAAATTCCTATTAACTTTCTACAGTTTCCGAAGCGTCTCGCAGACACCGTTTTTCCAGCATAAACTAAGGATCAATTGTATTGTGACCACTCGATTAAATATCCACAACACAACAGATGCCAAAGGAAATATTTTTCAATTCAAAGCTCTTTTTCAGCATTTTGAAAATGGCTACAATCGCGAATCTCCCGACAAGGCAACAATGATTATGCGCTCTTACAGCATATGCAGTTTAGTCAACAAAACCCGGCTCTGCTGATTGATTACAGACACTTCCGGGATAGCGTTGAATTGAGGATAGTTTTCTTGCATTTACACCGGCTCAGATTTTGGTAGATATTATCGCTATTTTTAAAATATTTAAATCTGCTTATGCCAACTTCAAACTTGTCACACCCTCTTTGGGCACTGCTGCCCGTAACTCAATCATAACCCCATCCTGTAAGGACACCACACGTTCGGCCGCATTGATAGTCTCGGGTCTGTGCGCCACCATGATGCGTGTCAGTTGCAAAGCACCCAGTGCCTGATTGACCTTGTGCTCATTATTCACGTCGAGGTGACTGGTTGCTTCATCCAGCGCCAGCACTTTCGGTTGTTTGTATAACGCACGTGCCAGCAAGACGCGCTGCTTTTGACCACCAGACAGACTGCTACCCATATCGCCGACCAAGGTTTGATAACCCATGGGCATTTTGCTGATTTCTTCATGGATGGCTGCCAGCCTGGCGCACTCTTCTACCCTGGTCTGGTCACAGTGACTGTCGAAGAAGGCGATATTGTCCATGATGGAACCAGCCAGCAAGACATCTTCCTGCATGACCGTACCCACCAGTTGACGGTATGTCTTAACGCCTAACTGGCTGATGGAAATATCATCGATCAATACTTCACCTTCTGTTGGTTTCAACAGACCCAGAATAATTTTACACAAGGTCGTCTTGCCGCAACCACTGGGCCCACCCAGGGCAATGCTTTGGCCTGCGGGTATCGTCAGGTTAATATCCTTCAATACCCAAGGCTCACCGTCAGCATAACGGAAGTTAATGTTCTTGAGGGCGATGACAGGCTTGATACGCGAGATATCGGTTTCGATGGCGGTTTCTGGCTCAGCCTCTTCCAGCACAATATCAGCCAGCCTTTCACTATGTAGGCTAAGCATGCGGTAACTGATAAAGACATCAATGAGACTGGAAATACGGCCAGTGAATGTACCCGCATAGCTGGAGAAAGCCATCAGCATACCTACCGTCAGTGTATTTTGCATGACTTGGCCAGCACCAATATAAAACAGCGCTAGTCCCTGCATGCCAAAGATCAGGGTATTGCTGACCTTGAAGATGATAGAAAGCTTTTGCGTCTTGATATCGCGGTTTTGTACATCGATCTTGAGGTTCTGCCAGCGCGACAGGCGTTCAGTCTCGCGGCCAAACAACTTCAAGGGTGTGACGGCACGCATGGTTTCCAGGAAGTGGGAACTCTCTTTGGAAGACAAGATCAGCCGCTCTTGAGATGCTTCACGAAATGGCTGATAGAAGGCCCAACGCAAACCCGCGTACAGGGCCACTGCAGCCAATACCAACATACTCAGCTTAAGGCTATACACCAACATCATGACCAACGCCAACACGGCCATCAGGCCATCGAGCGCACTCTCGACAAACATGCTGGTCAGGGTGCTTTGTATAACACCTATGGAACCAAAACGCGACACCACATCACCCAGATGCCGTTTTTCAAAATAAGAGACAGGCAAACGCACCAGATGAGCAAACACACGTGCCGACCATTGCAGGCTGATATCCATACTCCAGCGCATCAAAAACCAGCTGCGCGCCAGGCCTATGGCATTCTGGGTGATCATCAACAGCGCAAAACCAAATACCAGTACCACCAATAATTCTTTGTCGCCGCTGACGATGACTTCATCAATGACGAACTGATTGAACAGAGGTGAGCAAATTGCAAAGATTTCCAGCGCCAAGGCTAATGCCAATACCTTGACGATAGCAGTACGCAGGCCAACGATATGGCCGGTAAGATCACGCAAGGCGACTTGCTTTTTTTCATCCTTGGGTTTAAATGAAGGGCTGGGTGCCAACTCCAGTGCCACGCCCGTAAAGTGACTGGATGCTTCCTCAACAGGTACACGTCTTTCCCCCACTGCCGGGTCCAACAAGACCAGAGTGACTTTGCCACGCCAATCCTTATGCACAGTTTTGAGCACGACAAAGTGATTCAAATTCCAGTGCAAGATGCAAGGCAGGGCCAGTTGATCGAACTCATCCAGTTCCAGACGAAGCGGGCGACTGTTCAACTGCATGGCAGACGCATGACGCATCAACTGCGCAAGGGTCGCACCTTTGAGACTGATGGAGAATTGGCGGCGCAGATCAGCAAGATCAGAGTGATAGCCAAAATGGCTGGCGACCATGACGAGGCAGGCGAGGCCGCATTCGCTGGATTCAGTTTGGAGGATGGGAGACATTGAAGAAATTTAAATTACCTGTGAAACATGCGATGTGTATATTTTTAATTTGTCTTTACTAGGGTCTGTTGACGTTTCACATAGGCAACCATAAAAAGGTGCAGGCCATGGCGACAACACTGACATAATTACGTTTCAACTTGTCGAATCTCGTCGCCAAAGCCCGAAACTGTTTTAAGCGGGCAAACGCATTCTCGACGAGGTGACGGTATCGATACAGCCCTTTATCAAGGTCATCGTTTCCCTTGAGAGAGTTGCGTCTTCTCGGGATAACGACACGACTTCCCTTTGCTATGATTTGCTCTCGTATCAATCCGCTGTCATATCCTTTATCGGCAATCATGGCTCCTGCCTGCGGCAGCACGGCAATTAGTTCTGGCGCAGCCTTGCAGTCATGGGTAGCGCCGCTGGTAACAGTAAAATCGATTGGCAATCCATAACCATCGACTGCCAAATAAATCTTCGTTGTATTACCAGCCCGGCTTTTCCCTATGCCTTCATCACTATCACTGGCGACTCCTGCACTATGGTGATGTGTCTTGGCACAACTGCCATCGATAAAAATCCATTCAACATCCGGCTCTGTGACCAGTACCTTAAAAACTGCACTCCACTTCTCGCAGGTTGACCAGGCATTAAATCTCTTATAAATCGAGTTCCAGCGACCAAACGCTTTCGGTCAGTCTCTCCACGGGCAGCCCACTCTCAGCCGATATAGCATCGCTTCTACCATCAGACGTAAATTGCGCTAGTTATAAATTCGTTCTTGAAGCAAAATCTTCTGCAGCTTCGACCAAAGCTCGTCGTTGAGCAGCAATCAGGGCAAGGCAAACTCGTGTTGATCCGGTGTGAGAACCTTAACAATACAAGTTTGCCTTTCTTTTTCAAAGACTTACGTTCAAACGTCAACAGTCCCTAGTTAATATCTGGTTATTTTCGCACTAGATTTTCTAAATCTTGAAGGAGAATCTATGGATACAAAGTTTGCAATGTACCATCTGTCTCACTGCCATACAAAGATTGCAATTGCTTGTACTTTGCATCCTCAGCATCATTAAACAAAGTGTTTATAAAGGCAGAATTATCGACGCTGCCATCTGCGCCAATTGTCTGCCAGTTGGCAGAGTTATAGGCAGCATTGACGCTGATTGCCCACGCCGACATGCCACTCAATTGATATTGACTACCATCTGTGCCGCCGGAAACTTCATTTACTGCCTGGTTATCTAATACTCGCATTACATGTACTCCAATAAAGTTATGGACTGAATATCCGGTCAGTCCTGTCCGGTTTTTAAATCTTGATCCGCTCGACACATCAAATACTTCTGATGATTAGTAGACTGTAACAGTTGAAACAGAAGTGAAAGACGCTTGCCCGGCGATCAGGGCAAGGCAAGGTTAACACTTATGCACAGCGATAGTGAACTATCGCGAGCATTTGCAACGCAGCCATGGTCGTCGCGCAAGCGGAAGGCACTCTGTTTTCAATTGTTACAGTCCACTAACTCTTTGATTGGACAGGTGTCAAAGCCAGGACTGGTTCCAATATCCATTCCCAAATTCTTCGCTTATCCTGTAATACATCGACTTCAAGTGTCATGCCAGGCTTGAGGGTCTGAGCCTCTCCATAAGCATTGATGCTTTGCTCGTTCAATCTGACTTTGATGCGATAAAGCGCCTCACTACTGTTAAAACCGTTGATGGCTTGCTGTGCATTGCTAAGTATGGTGCTCGCAAGATGTGCCGGTAGTTCTGCTGGGGCAAACGGAGTCCGGCTAACATCAATAACTGTTGCTGTGTGCAATCCAAATTTTTGATATGGAAATGCCGAGTAACGTATCAGCACTTCCTGACCAGGCCGGATAAATCCGGCTGTACGGCTAGGAGCATATAAATGCGCCTCAAGCAAACCGGCTTTAACACTTGCATTCTTGTCGTCTGCATTCGCTTTCACATCAACAGGTATCAGGCTAGCCAGCACTTGTCCAGCATTGATAGCTTGCCCTGGCTGGTTGGTAAGGGCGCTTATCGTGCCAGCTTGCATTGCTACGATTTGCACCGCCTGGCGGTTGGCATTTTCTGCGACTTCTTGCTTGAGGCTGGCTTTGGCTCTTTCTATTTGCGTAAGATCTGTTGCCAGGCTATTCGATAAACTATCGAGTTCTGCTTGCAGGGCAATCTGGTTAGCTTGCAACTGGGTTTTGCTACGTTGCAGTGTACTCAAACGTGTGCTGATGTCGAGCAGGTCTTCCTGCTTTTGCTGGGTCTGGGCAGCCGAAACATAGCCATTTCCTTGCAAAGTTTCATATTTGGCGACACTTTGTTGCGCCAGTTGCTGGCGGCGCTGGGCCAGCATCAGTTCTTGCTCCAGCTGGGTATGCTCTTGTGCGAGATTAGCCAGTCTTTGCTGCAATGCCTGCTTCTTTTCCTGGTACTGGCTTTGGCGTAGTCTTTGTTCCGCGGCCATACTGTCGGCGCGGCTGGCGAGTTGCTGAGCAACCAGGGCAGTAAGCTCGCCTTGGCTATTTTGACGCTCTGTGCTCAGTGTAAACAGAACTTGCCCGGCCTTGACTTGCTCGCCTTCCTTGACATGGGTACTTAACAAAATACCCGCATTGGGTGCTGCCAAGCTGAGCTGGCCTCCGACAGGTACAGTGATACCGGTGACACGGGCTTTTTTGGTAATACTGCCAAACGTGATATAAGAAATCAATGCTGCGGCAATGATCAAGGCAATGATTGCAATCAGGGAAGCGGAGAGCGGTTGCGCCAAACGTATGGAACCGATCCATTGACTGCCTAACGCTGCTGTGACTTCAGGGCGAAATAAGGGGATGGAGTTACTCATCACCTACCCTGTTAACTGCAAGTTGTTGCGTTTTAGCTGGCATCTTCTTTTATCTACGAAAATATTTCTAAAAGCACTTACCTCGGGTGCACTGATAAAAAGCATAAATGAAACACTGAAGAAATGTCAAACAAAGTTAAAAAATATATTTTTGCCACACTTAAAAACTATTTAATATTTTTCTGATATACTTAATTCGCGGTAGCGTGGTCAGCGACTCCTTTGATCTCTCTTTGATCAAGTACAATGACCAGATCATGAAAAAGCTTTCATTCATACTCTGGACATCGATCTGATGCCCAGGCATTCTTTTTAAGATCCAGTTCCACCATGTGTGTGTTTAAAAATCAGTCCCCTTGCTGCTGCCAAATCGCTTTGCCGGCCTTCAAATAAATCAAGGCGCTGGCGGAGCCTTCTTTCGCTACCACGATGCCATCGTTCTGCAATCTGACAGACTTGTCGTGATAGCTACGCGGCCGCGATCCCTTATCTTCGACATACCAAAGTTCCAGCCAGGAAAAATCATCACCGCCATTGCCAACATTTCCAATCGCATGCCCTGCACCTACGATAACTGGCTTGGTTTTGCCATGAGACAAAAAGACGATACCCTCTTTTTTGCTCTTGCTGTCCTTGACCAATACCGCCAGATCCCCCTTGCCAGCTCCCAGAAAATTGCCACGCCAAACAAAGGGATTGATACGGCTGTTCACCTCGATTGATTCTTGCTTGGACAAGCCATCAAGCTGCTTGTTTGCCCAGTCAGGCAATTGCATTTTGGGTGACACGTCCTGTGCGAAAGCGATGCTGTTGGCGAATAACAGAACGACAGATGCTAATTTGAAATTCATGGCAAAACTCCTGATAATGATATAAATGTATAAGTATCGTTTGAATGAAAACCTGCATTATTTCTATTGCTTACCACGTCTGATTACTGCGACTAATTACTACAACTGCGGTTACTACAAACATCTCACCTCAAACTGATCGTCTGCCTCTTCCACGCCGGGTCTTGCCACTTGTAAAACACGCTCAAAGATCCCGGCTTGTCGGCACCGTTTTCAACTTGCAGGCTATCCATGCTGACGACTTCAAAACTTTTCTTGAATCTGCCTTCGACCTTGGCTTCACGCGCCACCAGCATCTTGTTGGTACCTGGTACCCAGCCGGCGAATTCGGCATAGCCCAGGTCAGGGTCACTGTTGGCCGGCGGCAGGATATCGATGATCCAGCCCTGGCTGGTCTGGTGGAATAGCCAGAGTTCACGCCAGTTTTCCATCGGTTGTACCGCCAGCGTCAATGCCGTGCTGTGCGTATTGGCGCGCGCTGATGCCGCCCACACCACGCTATAGGTACAGCGTTTTGCCAGCGGGGTTTTGACGTCATGTTTGGTGTCAGTCAGCATGACGCAGGTTTCGCCTGGCTGGCCAGCAGCAGTGACGATGTTCAGGCCAGGCTTGGGGATGACTGCGGGCTCTGCGGCCCAGCGTGTTGTGCCTACCCGCACACCGGCCTCTGCGTAGGCATACACATCTTCATCGGCAAATTCCTCCTTGTTGACGGCGGCCAGTTCGGTCAATGCACGGTTAGCGGCTTCTTCCACCTTTTCGCCTTTGCGTGCACGCTGGAAGGCGATACTGGACCAGACGCTGGCCTTGCGCATGCGCACACGATTTTTCAGGTACTCGGGCAGGCTGGTGGTATTCACGCGGTCCAGTACATCGGCACGCCACTGGTCGAGGGCAAAACGTTCAGTCGGGCGCATGGTCGGGTCTATGCAATCCTGGCGTGTCAATGCCAGGGCGGCGCGGGCTTTTTGATCAGGCGTGGCATTCATGGCCAGCACGCGACGGAAGGCTTCACCGTCATAGCAAAGCTGCATGCGGCCTTCACGCTCGTAACCCTTGATGCTGATGCCGTAATTGGCGACCACTTCCAGGTGCGCCGCAATGGTCGCTTCATTTTGCTTGGGCTGTTTGCTGGAAGCACGCCTGGCCAGGCGTTCTGCCATGGTGCCAAGTGCGTCAAAGGCTTCAGCACCGATAGCATTCGCTGGTGCAGCCTTCAGGTAAGCAGCGGTATAGCTGATACCCAAGGCTTCGGCCCCCGGCGTATCACGCAAAAAGCGGATGACGGCAAAGGCATCGGGAGCATCGTCCGGTTGCATGGATACCAGGCGCACCTGCGATGCCTTGATATAACCGGCGCGTTCGCGTCTGTGGTCATACACTTGCAGGTAGTCGAGCTTCTCACCGCGAATTTCCAGGCTGTCGCCCTGCCACAGGATGGCCTGTTGTTGCGCGCCATCCTTGGGGGCGGCGCGCAATTGTGCCTGGTCCTGGGTAACAACGGCGAGTACGGCGACAGCAGCTAAAGTGGCAAACATGATTATTGGCTTTCCTTGTTGTCATTGATTGCTTCGGCTTCAGCCGCTACTTTTTGCTGCGTGGCACGACCATTCTTGCCTGCGCCCAGCAAAGCTGAACCAATGAAGCCGCCATCAGCCGGTGGAGGGGCGATGATGACCGATATCTTGTCCGACAATTTATCGGCCATGGTTTTTTGTATCAGCAGGGGGTGCTTGGTCAACAGGGCACCGTCACGTTCCAGTTGTGAACTGGCGACCTTGCCGACCAGGTCTTGCCGGTAGGCTTCTGCATCAGCCAGCTTGCGACGGGAATCGGCTTCACCCTGGGCTTCGATGATGCGGGCCTGGGCCGTACCTTCCGAGGTCTTGATGCGCGAAACCTTTTCTGCCTCGGCTTCAAACTGGCGCTGCTCTATCTGTTTCTGTTTGAAGGGCAGGACATGCTTCATGGCTTCTTCCTGCGCCTTGGCAGCGATGATTTGCTCATTACCGGCAGCTTCGGCGGCTTTCTCGCGCCTGATCTTGTCGGCATCCGCCTCCAGCGCGGTTTGCTTGACCTGCTTGTCTTTCAATTCCAGGGTATAACGCATTTTTTCACTTTCCAGTTCTTCCGCCAGCAGTTTTTCCATGCCACGCTTATAGTCGGCTGGCAAGTCCACCTTGCCCATCATGACGCTACGTAAAAGAATGCCGTCAGCGGCCAGCTTGGGTTTCAATTCGGCTTCTATCATTTGCTGGATTTCTGCACGTTTGCTGGAAAAGATTTCCCTTACCGTATAGCGGGTAAATGCCTTGTAAATCACGCCCTGCACTGCCGGCTCGACGATTTCTGCATTGATGTTTTCTGGCAGGTTCTTGGACATGGTCGCCAGTTTGGCGGGGTCAAACGCATACCGTATGCTCAGGTCCACACCCAGTGACAAACCTTCTACCGACTGGAAAGGTGCTTCGCCATCGGCGCGGCTGCTGCGGGTGGGGCGGTACAATTGATCTTGCAGATTGAACAAACGCAATTCATGCAGGCCAGGCACAACGATGACGGCACCGTCACGTACCTGTTCGGCACTGCCGGTCAGTTGATTGATGCGCACACCGACTTCACCACGCGGGACACGTTGCATCGGCGGGTGGGTACTAATGGCATACACGGCACCACCCACCAGGCTCAACACCACCAGTCGATTGAAAGTACTTTTGCTAAAAACGCCAGACCCCGCAGTAACCCTGGCCCCGGCTTTGAGTCCCGAAGCGCTTTTGCTGAAGACGGAAGACAGAGTGGATCGTACGGCTTGTACCAGGGATTTGATACGGTCAGACATGATAACTCTCCAATGATGGTGTTTTTCCAGGGTTCCTTGCAGTGGCGTTTGCCCTGCTTCCCTGATACGCATCATGCGCTGCCCTTCACGGAGCATACAATGCTGTGGCAGGGGCAGAAATATCACTGTTGCAAGCTATTTTTTCCCATCCGGGAGTAAGCCTTGCCGCGTGTGAAGAAAAACTCACAGCCGCTTTATGACTTTTGCCGAAAAACCGTGGATACTGCTGATATCGTATTAAATGCCGGAGTGTAACGTGGTAAAAGTAGCTGTCATCGAAGACGATCTGCCTACCAGCAATCAGTTAAAAAGCTGGATAGAAGCGGCAAAGCCCGGTATCCACATAGACCAGTGGTTCAGCCGCGACGATGCCGAAGCGGCGATTGCGCGTGAGAATTATGATCTGGTGGTGCTGGACATAGAACTGGGGCGCGAACGCCATGCCGGCGTTGCCATCATCAATGCCATCAACAAGCAGCATGCGACGCCCGTGCTGGTGGTATCGGCCATGCCAGCGACTATTTACCGCAGCATCATGAAAGCGCTGGACGCCTGGGATTACCTGCAAAAAGCCACTTTTGAAGAAGCCGATTTCATAGAAACCTTCCTGGAAATCCTGCGCTCGGTAAAAGAACGCAAGCAACATGGCAACCAGAATGCAGCCTACAAGGAAGCCGCAAAAACACCGGTCGCCGACCAGCTCAGCATGGATCCCTTGCGGCAGCGCACCCCCATCTGGCGCGGCCAGCGCATCAACCTGCCGCTGACAGCCCAGCGCATACTGGCGGCCCTGTTTGCCCGCCGTGGCCAGGTGGTATCGTATGAAGACTTGTATGAAGTCGTCAAAAGCGGACGCAACCGCGACAATATCCGCAAGCATGTCTCTACCATACGCGATGCCTTCCGCGAAATTGATGCGGATTTTGAATGCATAGAAAACGTCCCCATGCGCGGTTTCAGATGGGTAGATGACGACGCAGGCAGAAACTGAGATGAGCAAGTTCCTGCTGGCGACTTACCGGCTGCGGATTTTATTTCGTGGCGTCTTCCTGTTGCTGGCAATGGCAACTGTGGGCCTGGCACTGTCTGTACTACAGCAGGAAAAACAGCTCAGCTACAATAATTACCAAAGCAATTTCAATAAAACCCGTTTGCAGATTTCGGCCACCCTGCGTCATCCTGCCGGGCAACTGGCTTTACTCAATCCACCGGCAGACAAGCAGCCGGCCTCTTTACGACCCCTGTTGCTGCCGTATTCCGCGATTGATTTTGATGACCAGAACAAGGTGCAGCAAGCCATCGCCATGTCGGGTTGCCTGGTGCAATATGGCAATAACGGGGCGCTTTGCAGCGGCATAGGCAATAACCCCTGGGCCGGTGGCTTCATCTATGTGGCAGGCAATTTCAATAGTACACAACTGGTCTCGCACAAGCGTGGCAATGACAGCCTGTCACAGGCACACAGGCTAAAAGTCAGCGTCAGCCTGCGTGGTCAAACCTATCGCTGGATCGCACCTTTCGAGGAAGAAGTCGCGCCAGCCCGGCAAAACCAGGGGGTGCGCGGGCGCTGGACCGGTTTCAATGAAAGCGAAGCAAATAAACCAAATGCGCGCCCGGTCAGGGATTTTCGTGGCTGGGCCTGGCAACAGGCAATCTGCAACCAGGCTGATCAGGACGACAAGGACGCCAACTGCCAAAAGAATACTTTCTTCTCATTGCGCCTGCCGATACCCGTCTTGCAAGAAGCCCTGTTTGAAAAGAAACGCCCGGTCTGGCCACCGCAAGACCTGGACAAGATGGAAGTCAGCCTGGCGGTACTGCCACCCGACTCTGACATCGCCCTGCTCGACAGCAAGAATGCGCCAACGGCCACGCCGTTTTCACTCAGGGATTTGCAAGGCAATCTGTTGCCTGGCGAAACCCTGCGCATACGCAAGCGCGATGTTCAGGACAGTAAGGATGACCTGGTGAACCTGACCGGTGCGGTTGAACAAAGCGATGAATCATGGAACATCATCACCCGCCTGATACGTCGTCTGCCGGTAGATGAATACGATATTCCGCTGGAAAGCCGCGAAACCATCAATACCCCACTGGCGAATTATGAAGTCTTGCTGAAGGGCGATGTGCGCAGCGTCAGCAAAAGCCTGAGCGTGGTCGCCAGCCGCGTATCCTGGTTTGTCGGTGCCATGTTGCTGGCGCTGACGCTGGCCTGGCTATTGATCGAAATCAGTATCATACGCCGCATTACCTTGCTGACCAAACGCGCAGTATCACTGTCGAAAACCATGAAGGGTGCGGGCGAGCTGGAACAATTCGATATCAGCGATTTGCGTAGCCCGGATGAACTGGGGGTACTCGCCAGTTGCCTGCATGATTTGTTGCGGCGGGTGAAGGAAGATGTAGAACGCGAAACCATACGTACGGAACAGGAAAAAGAAATGTGGCATGCCGTTGGCCATGAAATCATGTCGCCTTTACAGTCTCTGATGGTCTTGCATGGCAGCCCGGATGACCAAAGCAACCGCTACATCAGCCGCATGCAGCAAGCCATACGCATACTGTATGGCAGTGCTTCACCCAGCGAAGCATTTCAATCCACCGTCTTGCAGGTCAGTGAAATCGACATCACGCTCTTCCTGAAAAATGTCGCCAGCAATGCGCCACTGGTAGGCATACCCAATGTGGCCTACCACGGTACTGATGATGCCATCATGGTCAAGGCAGACGAGTATTCACTTGAAGATGTGGTCACCCATGTCTTGCGCAATGCAGAACGTTATCGCAAGACTGACACAACGATCAGCATCAAACTGCAAATCAGTGAAACCGCTGTCACTATCACCATACACAATAACGGCCCACACATCGCCGATGATATGATCGACAAGATTTTTGAATACGGCGTGTCAGACCAGCAGGATTCCGGTGCCAACGGCAACCGCGGCCAGGGTCTGTTTGTCGCCAAAACCTATATGGCAAAAATGGGAGGCACCATCAACGTACAGAATGTGGTGGATGGTGTGAGCTTTGTGCTGACTTTACAGCGAGGGAATGCTTAAACAAGACTTACGCAAAATCACCCCAACTGCGTTGTGGCCCTAGCCATACCAAACCAGGAAAATATTAAAACAACATCAATCCACCACCATCAACAGTTTTTTCCGAAAAAGCAAAACTTAGTTTTGCATCCTCCTGTAAATCACGTCGCACTATCGGAAAGCCTGGCTTTAGAATGTTTTGCTGGGGCGCTGAAATCTTCGCCAATTTAACACGTCCTGGTCGAGAGACAAATAATCGGGCTGAGACGGCCTGACCCACAATTAGGAAAACAATGAAACCACAAATGAAACTGATCGCTGCGTTATGCATGGCAGGTGCAAGCAGTCTGGCGCTGGCCCAGGCTGAAGACAAATTCCAGTGGCTGGAAGATGTTCTGGGTGACAAACCCCTGAGCTGGGTCAGGGATCAGAACAAGCTCACACGCAGCAAGCTCGACAACGATGCTGGTTTCAACAAACTCAGGGCCGACTTGCAGGTCGTGCTGGATTCCAAAGACCGTATTCCGGCCATACGTAAAATGGGGGACGCCGTCTACAACTTCTGGATGGATGCAGAACACCCGCGTGGTGTCTGGCGTAAAACCAGCCTGGAAGAATACAAAAAAAACCTCCCGAAATGGGAAGTGGTGCTGGATGTCGATGCCCTGGCCAAAACAGAAAACGAAAACTGGGTCTTCAAGAACAGCCTGTGCCGTGAACCCGTCTATGACCGCTGTCTGATCGAATTGTCGCGCGGCGGTGCTGATGCAGTTGTCACGCGTGAATTCGACCTCGCCAGCAAATCCTTTGTCAAAGATGGCTTCAGCCTGCCAGAAGCAAAAATGAACCTGGACTGGGTCGATAAAGATACCCTGTTTGTTGCCACGGATTTTGGCACAGGCACACTGACTGATTCCGGCTATGCACGCGTAGTCAAGGAATGGAAGCGCGGCACAGAATTATCCGCCGCCAGGACCTTGTTCGAAGGCCAGAAAAACGACATGTCCGTAGCAGCCAATTCCAGCGAACATAAAGGTGTACACAGGGAACTGGTCAGTCGCCAGATCACTTTTTACACCTCAGAACAATATCTGAAAGATGGCGACAAGCTGATCAAGCTGGATATACCGGCCAAGAGCGATCTGTATTTCTTCGATAAACAGGTCGTCATCACACCACGTGAAGCATGGACCGTGGGTGGCAAGACGTATGCGTCCGGCAGTGTGCTGGCCATCGACTTTGAGGCCTTCATGAAAGGCAATCGCGCATTCACAGTCTTGTTTGAACCCAGCGATACCACGTCCTATACCGGTGCCACCATCACCCGTAATTACCTGCTGCTGCAAACCCTGGACAACGTCAAGAGCAATCTGAAGGAATGGAAATTCGACAGCGGTAAATGGTCTGCACGCCAGGTCACATTACCGACCCTGGGTACGGTCGGCGTGAGTGGTATTGATGCAGAAAATTCCGATGATTACCTGCTCAGTTATTCCGACTACCTGACACCCAGTGTGTACATGCTGGCCCATGCAGGTAATGACAAGCGCGAATTACTCAAATCTGCCCCCAGTTTCTTTGATGCTTCGGCCTATGAAACTGTGCAAAAATTTGCGACATCCAAAGATGGCACCAAAGTTCCTTACTTCATCATACGCAATAAAAATATCAAATACGACAGCAACAATCCTACCCTGTTGTATGGCTATGGTGGTTTCCAGATTTCCATGACGCCCTTGTATTCCGGCGGCCTGGGTAAAAGCTGGCTGGAAAAAGGTGGCGTGTACGTGGTAGCGAATATCCGTGGCGGTGGCGAATTCGGCCCGCGCTGGCATCAACTGGCCCTGAAAGAAAACCGTCAGCGTGCCTATGATGATTTTGCAGCGGTTGCAGAAGATCTCATCGCCAGCAAGATCACCAGCCCGAAACATCTGGGCGCCGGAGGTGGCAGCAATGGCGGCCTGCTGGCAGGTGTCGCCCTGACCCAGCACCCTGAGTTGTTTAATGCCGTCGTCAGCCAGGTACCTTTGCTGGATATGCGCCGCTTCAACCAGTTGCTGGCCGGTGCTTCCTGGATGGGTGAATATGGCAACCCGGATGTGCCTGCGGAATGGGATTACATCTCCAAATATTCACCGTACCAGAACGTCAAGGCAGGCGTGACCTATCCGAATGTACTGTTCATCACCTCTACCCGCGATGACCGTGTCCACCCTGGTCATGCGCGCAAAATGGCAGCCAAGATGATGGATCAGGGCCACAAGAATGTCTGGTACTACGAAAACATAGAAGGTGGCCACGGTGGTGCAGCAAATAATGCACAACGTGCCGATATGGATGCGATTATCTATACCTTCTTGTGGGATATGCTCAAGCGTGACAACCTGGCCAATCAGGTGCATTAATTAAGCCAGGACTGCGGCCAGCGAAGGCAGCAGTTTGAAATCGGTTTGAAATATAAAAGGCAGTCGGCTTTGGGCTAGCGCTCATCCCCGACTGCCTTTTGTTTTTGGATCATGACGCTACATTAATGCCTGTCCATTCGCGTTAATTCACTTTGTCAGATGGATAGCGTATGGTTTCACTCAACAAAATTCCCATGGGCAAGGCCAAGGCGACGCCATTCGGCTGTGTCGGTTTGGTGAACCACTTTTCATACAACGTCCTTTTGTCAGTCTTAACACAAAAACGGCATTATAGAATCTTTCTATGAGGCAAACTGCTATGTTATTTCTTGTTTTTACTATCACCGTATTGATGAATTAATGTGCCAGCGCAAAGATGCTTGCGCTGGTGCAATATCAGTTCTACAGACTGAATGGGGGATGGAATTTACGAATGCTGTATCATTTCCCGCTTTGCCGCTCATGCTCGCACGCACCCACAGGCAGAGTACATGCAACCAATTTCCTGATTTCAGGTCTGAACCACATATGAGTTTGTACCAGCTTCTTGCTCAGTTTATCCGCCAGCACTGGCGCCATTACCTTGGTGCCGGTGCCATGTTGTTCGCCGTCGCCGTAATGACTGTCCTGATACCACGTCGTGTCGGCATGATCATTGATGGCATGGTAGCAGGTCGTTTTGACAACACTGCCCTGCTGTGGGAATTGTCATGGCTGATAGGCATGGGCCTGGCCATCTATTTCTTGCGGGTAGGCTGGCGCACTCAGTTATTCACTGCGTCCTATCAACTGGGCATGCAATTACGCACCCGGCTTTACCAAAGACTGAGCGTACAGGGATCGCGTTTTTTCCAGCAACAAAGAACCGGTGACCTGATGGCCCTGGGCACCAATGATGCCGATGCCATCGAACTGGCGGCCGGTGAAGCCGCCCTGGCCGGTTTTGATGGCAGCCTGACCTTTGCCCTGGTGATAGGTATGATGCTGCTGGGTGTGGACTGGCGACTGGCGCTGGCGGCCCTGCTGCCCTTCCCTTTCATGGCCTGGGCCTTCAAACGGATTACCCATCATATTCACGATGCTTCGCGCGATTCGCTGGAACGCTTCAGCAAACTGAATGACCATGTGCAGGAAACCCTGGCCGGCGTGCGTACCCTGCGCGCCCTGGGCCTGGAACAACGCAGTGCAGCCCAGTTTGCCGACATGGCCGAACAGGCAGCTGCCGCCAGCCTGTCAGCACAGCGCTGGGAAGCCGCCTATGAACCGGCAGTCGGTATCAGCCTGACAGCCGCCGGGGCACTGACCCTGGGTGTAGGTGGATATCTGGTCTGGCATGGCGAAATGAGCATAGGCGCACTGACCAGCTTTTCCATGTATCTGGGGCAGTTGATCTGGCCGATGTTTGCCGCTGGCTGGGTCTTGTCCTTGCTGGAACGCGGCAAGGCAGCCTGGGCCAGGCTGGAACCGGTGCTGACACAAGAACTCAGCGTCAATGATGAAGGCAGCCTGACGACACCACCAACTGGCACTCTGCGTGTGGACCAGGTCAGCTTTGCCTATCCGGGACAAGCCAGGCCTGCCCTGCAACACATCAGCCTGACGATTGCGCCGGGGCAGACGATAGGTATAGTCGGCCCCACAGGTTCTGGCAAATCCAGCATCATTCGTTTATTGCTGCGCCAGATAGAAGCCGGACAAGGCCAGGTCACCTGGGGTGGACATGCGCTGGCGGAGTATCGCTTGCAAGCCTTGCGCCAATCTATCAACTGGGTAGCACAAGAACCTTTTTTGTTCTCGGCCTCGATTGCCGACAATATTGGTCTCAGCAACCCGGCTGCCAGCCGGGCAGACATCATGCAGGCCGCCAGGCTGGCATCGGTGGACGAGGATATACAACGCTTCCCGCACGCTTATGACACGCTGGTAGGTGAGCGTGGTGTCACCCTGTCAGGCGGACAAAAACAGCGCGTCGCCATCGCCCGTGCCCTGTTGATGGCCAGCCCCCTGCTATTGCTCGACGACGCCCTGTCTGCGGTGGATACACAAACCGAGACGCATATCCTGCAGCATCTGGCAGAACTGAGACAGCAACATCCCGAACGCAGTGCCGTCATCGTCAGCCACCGCCTGAGTGCGGTGCTGGAAGCCAGTCACATCCTGGTTTTGCGCGAAGGAAAAATCGTCGAACAAGGCAATCACCAGGCCTTGCTGGACCTGGATGGCTGGTATGCAACGCAATGGCGTTATCAACAACTGGAAGCAAGCCTGGATGCAGCCTGATATCAACAAAAAAACAGCCACCATGTCAGAAAAAAAACTGGCAGTGCGCCTGCTGCTGCAGGCCGCCAGCACTGAAAAACGCCATGTCTGGCTAGGTATATTCTTTCTGTTTGTGGCAGCTGGCCTGGAAGCAGTCGGCCCCTTGCTGGGCAAGGCATTCATAGACCGTTACCTGTTGCCGCACAAATTGGATAACGGCATGGTCATCGGCCTGCTGGCAGCCTATGTACTGACCGGCTGGGGCGCGACCTGGCTGCGGTATCTGCAACTGACGCGGCTGGCCGGTGTCGCCATGCGGTCTGTGCGTCGCCTGCGTGAGCAAGTGTATGAGCATGTGTTGCGCCTGCCCATGGCTTTCTTTGACAAGGCAATTACCGGGCAGTTGGTCAGCCGCGTGACAAACGATACCGAAGCCGTCAAGAGCCTGTATGTACAAGTACTGTTTGTGATGCTCGACAGTTCCATCGTCGTCATTGGTGCACTGGCCGCCATGGCCTGGCTGGAATGGCGCCTGATGCTGATCGTCATCATGCTGATACCTGCAGTCATCATCATCGTCTGGTTTTACCAGCGCTGGAGTGCACCTGCTGTCAGCCGCGCACGCCAGTTGCGCAGTGAAATCAATGCTCAGGTTGCAGAGAGCATCAATGGCATGAGTACGCTGCAAGCCAGCAATGCCGAACGCCGCTTTGGCGAACGCTTTGCGAGCACCAATCAATTGCACTACGCAGCCAGGCTGGATGAATTGCGGGCGAATGCCTGGTTGCTGCGCCCGGCGCTGGACCTGATGAATTCAATCTTGCTGGTGGTGGTGATTTTCAGTTTCAGCCAGCGCAGTTTCTCTGGCGTTGAGATAGGTATACTGTATGCGTTTGTCAGCTACATCGCGCGGGTGGTGGAGCCGCTGATACAGATCACCCTGCAATTTGGCCAGATACAACAGGCGGTGGTCTCCGCAGCACGCGTCAACACCCTGCTCAATGAACACCAGGTGCCCATAGCCAGCAGCGACGCCCGCATCGTCGATGGCAAGCTGAAGCTGGAACAGGTCAGTTTCGGTTATGACCCGGCACGCCCGGTCTTGCATGATTTCAGCCTTGAGATACCAGCGGGCAGTTTTTACGGTATCGTCGGTCATACCGGCAGTGGTAAATCCACACTGCTCAGTCTCTTGCTGCGTTTTTACACGGCACAGTCTGGCCACATCAGCATAGACGACCAAGCACTGGCCAGCATCAGCGATGCGCATTTTCGTGACAAGGTAGGGCTGGTGCCACAAGAGCCATTTTTGCTGGCTGCGAATGCACGTGAAAACATCGCCATGGGGCGTGACATCAGCGAAGCCGATATCATCGCTGCCGCCAAGGCGGCCCACGTGCACGACTTTATCCTGCAACTGGAAAATGGCTACGATACCCCACTGGGTGAAGGTGGTGCCCGCCTGTCTACCGGACAAAAACAATTACTGGCCATCGCCCGTGCCCTGGCTGGCAAACCATGCGTCCTGTTCCTGGACGAGGCGACTTCCCATATCGATAGCGAAACTGAACAGGTAGTACAAACCGCACTCACGGAATTGCGTGGCAAAGTCAGCATTGTTGCCATCGCCCATCGCCTGTCCACCATCCGTGATGCCGACCGCATCATTGTGCTGAATCACGGCAAGCTGGCGGAACAAGGCAATCACCAAGAATTAATGCAAGTGGAACAAGGTATCTATCAACGCCTGTACCTGCTGCAAACCCTGGAAGAATAAGGAAAGCCATGAAGAAGTGGATCACGATTGTCATCAGTGCCAGCGTCACCGTCTTACTGTCAACCATAGCCTATGTGTATCTGGTAGTAGTACCCGATTTGCCGACACTGGAAGCGGTGACTGACTACCAGCCAAAAATCCCGCTGCGCATCTATACCGCTGACAATGCACTCATCGGTGAATTTGGTGAAGAACACAGGGATTTTGTACCTATCAAACAAATCCCGGCGGTCATGAAAAATGCCCTGCTGTCGATAGAAGATGCACGTTTTTATGAACACGGCGGCATCTCTTTCATTGGTGCAGGACGGGCCATACTGGCTGACTTGCGGGGCGGTTTTCATCAGGGTGCATCGACCATCACCATGCAGGTAGCACGGAATTTTTTCCTGACAAACGAAAAATCCATACCACGCAAACTCAAGGAAATTCTGTTGACTTACCGCATCGAAGATGCCCTCAGCAAAGACCAGATCCTGGAACTGTATATGAACCAGATTTTCCTGGGCAAGCGCAGCCATGGTTTTTCCGCCGCAGCAAGAACTTATTTTGGCAAATCGCTGGACCAGCTCAGCCTGGCAGAAGCCGCCATGCTGGCCGGGGTACCACAAAATCCGGTCAGACATAATCCCGCCGTCAATTTTGAAAAAACCAAACAAAGGCAATTGCTGGTCTTGAAGAGCATGGTCAGAAATGGCTTCATTACCGAGGCACAAATGGAAGCCGCTGCCAAGGAAGATATCAAAGTAGTCAAAGGCCAGCAATTCGACACCCAGGGCGACTATATCGCCGAGATGGTACGCCAGAGCATTTTTGCGCAATACAAGGAAGATACCTACACCAAGGGCATCAAGGTCTACACCACCATCAACAAGGCAGAACAAGATGCCGCCTATGACGCAGTGCGTCGCAACGTGATGACTTATGACCAGCGTCACGGCTACCGCGGGCCGGAAACATTTGTCGAGCTGCCTGCGGATGAAGATGAGCGTGATGATGTCATGGACCAGATCTTGCGCAAGTACCCGGACAATGACAAATTGCTGTCAGCCGTGGTGACCCAGGTCTCCACCAAAATCATCAAGGCAGAATTACTATCCGGCGAGAGCGTGGAAATCACCGGTGAAGGTTTGCGTTTTGCCGCAGCCGCACTGGCAGATAAGGCCAAAGCGGGCTTCAAGATACGTCCGGGTGCGGTCATCCGGGTGATACAAGACAACAAAAAGGACAACAAAAAACATTGGTCAATTACCCAGTTACCTGAAGTCGAAGGTGCATTTGTTGCCCTGAATGCCGAAGATGGTTCCTTCCGCGCCATGGTGGGTGGCTTCGATTTCAACCGCAAAAAATTCAACCATGTGACTAGTGCGTGGCGTCAGCCAGGTTCCAGTATCAAGCCCTTCATTTATTCTGCGGCACTGGAAAAAGGGTTTTATCCAGGCACCCTGATCAATGATGTTCAATTATCGGCGACGTCAGAAGATGCATTGCGCTGGGACCCGCGCAATGATGACGGCAAATATGATGGCCCCGTCAGCATGCGCACCGCCCTGGCCCAATCCAAAAACGTGGTATCGGTCAGGATATTGAAATCCATAGGCGTGGATACTGCCAGAAACTGGCTGCCACGCTTTGGCTTTGACAAAGACAAGCACCAGCCCAATCTGACCATGGCATTGGGTACCGGTTCGGTAACACCACTGCAACTGGTTTCAGCCTATGCCGTATTTGCCAATGGCGGCTATGCAGTCAGCCCCTGGTTGATCCGCAAGGTGGTCGATGGCAAGGGTAAAGTCTTGTTTGAAAACAAACCACCTGCCGTGGCCCAGGAAGAAGCACGGGTCATCGATGCCCGCAATGCCTATATCACCGACAGCATGTTGCGCGAAGTGGTACGTAGTGGTACCGGTGCCAGCGCTTCTGTCAAATTGGGCAGGCATGATCTGGCAGGAAAAACCGGTACGACCAGCGATGCCGTCGATGGCTGGTTTGCTGGCTATGCCGGCAACGTCGTGGCAGTCGCCTGGATGGGATATGACGACCCCAAATCACTGGGTGGGCGTGAATTTGGTTCCACCCTGGCCCTGCCTATCTGGATAGATACCATGCGGGTAGCACTGGCTGGCAAACCCGAAGGGCAACGCGCCGTCCCTGAAGGTATCAGCAATGCCGACGGAGACTGGATGTTCAATGAATTCCTGAACGGGGCCAGCGTGCGTACCCTGGACATAACGGAAAGCCCACCGCCGCCCGCGCAAGCACCGGTGCCAGCGCAATAGAAAAAAGCCCGCAGATTATTCTGCGGGCAAAGATCCCGACCTTTGGAGGAAAAACTTTCAGGATGGCCGCATGGTAGCGCTGGAAGATGACATTGTTATGACAAACGGCAAGGACCGTAAGTCTGCGCACCAGCATCCTCAAAAAAAAGCCCGCACGGGAGCATGCGGGCTAAAATCCTGAGCTGATGAAGGGTTCAGGATAGGGGGAGAACTTGTTAGAACGTGTTTACTATCTTACAAATTCAAAGCGAATCCACGAACAGAGCACAAAGCACCCTCTTATTCCGGCTCTTGAACCCCAGCGACATTTTGTAGACTGGTCTACATCCCTTTACAGAATGTCAGGTTTCAAGATGACTACTTCTTACCGTACACAAAGGACACTGCCGCGTGAACCACAATTCATGCATGGCACCCCTGGTACCATCTACATTTTGCAAAACGATGGCCTGCGCAATGGCCTGTATAAAATCGGTGCCACCCGTCGCTCCGGTGTTTCCAAGGCGATGGAACTGAATCGTGACCTGCAACAATTAATCCCTGGCACTTACGAATGCGTTTTTGAACTGCATACCAAAGACTGCGGGCAGGCACTCGACGAAATCCTGAAACAATTCCAGCATCACCGCCGGGGCAAACGCGGCCAGGATTTCTATGACCTGGATCTGGATGCGGCAGCAGAAAAAATTGCCAACACCATCGCCCTGATCAATCGCCAGGGCTTGATCCGCCAACAGCAAACCCTGAGCATGATGCGCCATCTGGAACCGGATGAGCCTGGCGCAGACCATGCTGAAGAATTCAGCCAGCCACCCGCCAGCCTGTTCAGAAAAGCCTATGAATGGGTAGCAGGCTGAACTAAAACCGGGATTCTTTCAGGCTCCCGGCTGTATACGAAAATCAAACCACTGCCTTCAACTGGTAACGCTCTTGTGGGACTGCGGCTGTAGTGCGCAAAGCCTCAAAACCGTGTGCAAGATCGTTGAGCAAATCATCAACATCTTCCAGGCCGACATGCAGACGCAGCATGGGTGCAGTCCATTTATCCGCATTCACGGTGCGATATGCAGCCGGACTGGTCGGTAGTAACAGGCTCTCGAAACCACCCCAGCTAAAACCTATGCCAAACAGGCGGGTTCTATCGATCAGTGCTGCCACCTGCTGTTCGCTGATACCGGCCTGAAACACCGCGCCCATCAGGCCACATGCATATTCAGGTTTGAAATCACGCTTCCATAAATCATGGCCTGCACAACCTGGAAGCGGCGGGTACAGCACTTCAGCCACTTCTGGTTGTTGCTGCAACCATTGCGCGACGACCCTGGCACTTTCACGGTGTACAGCCAGGCGCGCCGCCATGGTACGCAAGCCGCGCAAGGCCAGCGCTGCGTCATCGGCACCGATGGACATGCCAAGCTGGCGGTAAGTGCTGCGTAGGCGTTCATGCAGGGCTGCCGTGGTCAGAATGGCACCCATCAGCGCATCCGAATGTCCGACGATGTATTTGGTGGCAGCATGGATCGATACATCAATCCCCAGATCAAAAGAATTCCAGCCTATCGGCGTTGCCCAGGTGCTGTCAGACACCACCACGGCACCACATGCATGGGCCTGGGCAGCAATCGCCGGAATATCCTGGATTTCAAAGGTCAGCGAGCCTGGCGATTCGACAAAGACGACCTTGGTATTCGCCTGTATCAGCGCAGCGATGTCGCGACCTATCAGGGGGTCGTAATACGTCGTGCTGATATTCATCCGCTTTAACAGGCCATCACAGAAATCACGGGTCGGGTCATACACGGTATCCACCATCAGCAAATGATCACCGGGCTGCAGCAAGGCCAGCAGTGTGGTGGTAACGGCAGACAGGCCAGAGGAAGTCAGCATGCAGGCAGCCGCGCCTTCAGCGGCACACAGGGCCTGTTCCAGCGCCTGCGTGGTTTCATTGCCGTGGCGGCCATAGGCACGTCGGGTACCGCAGGCATTTTTCAGTGCAGCTACATCGGGAAACAGGATGGTCGATGCCCGCACCAAAGCCGGATTTACCGGGCCATAATGTGCCTTGCCTTTGCGCCCGGCATGGGTAAGACGGGTTGCTGCTTGCAATTCTGGCTCTACGATATTCATAGCGGTTCCATTTCTTCACGTTTGATTCCCGCACCGGCTTGCTTAGAACGTGTTTACGATCTGTAGCGAGCGAGCGTCAGCGGGGAGAAGAGCAGCGCAAAAAGCGGAATGTACTTTAAGTACATGAGCATTTTGAGCAGCGCATGAGCCCCGATCACGCTCGCGCAGTAAGATCGCAAACAGGTTCTTATCAAGGCAACACCAAGACAACCCGGCACTGTGCATGACTACATCGTAGCAAGCACCGGTAGAAAATTTTTACCAAATACTTGGGCAATTCATGCTATTTTTAGGAACATTTTCTAATATTTATTAAAAATGGATAAAATAGATCTAGAAATTTTAAATATCTTGCAAAAAGACGCGTCTATTGCACTGACCGACCTGGCCCAGGCCGTGCATCTTTCTGTCACCCCCTGCTGGCGGCGTGTGCAAAAATTGCAGGAAGATGGCGTCATACGGCGACAGGTGACGCTGTGCGATCCGGTCAAGTTGAATCTGGGTTTGACGGTGATGGTGGCACTGAAGGCTGCCCAGCATAATGACAAGTGGATGCAGCGTTTTATCGCCGGTGTCGGTGCCATTCCCGAGATCGTCGAAATCTTCCGCATGAGCGGTGAGATTGATTATTTATTGAAGGTACACGTACCCGACATGGCGGGCTTTGATCAGGTATACAAGAAACTGGTGAAGGTGGCAGACTTGCAAGATGTCAGTTCCAGCTTCGTCATGGAAGTCATCAAGAACACCACTGCACTGCCTCTCAACTATGCCGTATTGAAAACTGCCAGATCCTGAAAAACAGGGCCTGCCTATACCCAGCAAGTCACCACTAAGCGCGGAAGCGGTAATGCTCTTGCGTGAACAAATCTATGCCGCATTGCAGGTTTTCTATCCAGTCAAGAAACGCGGTGATGGCTTCCCTGCCTTTGAAATACCGGCCATGCTGCGGCACCAGCATGTCGACATCCATTTGCCTGACCATGTTGGCCCACAACCGGCACACTTTGTTGGATACCATATAGCGTTTATGAAAACCGGCCATGGTGTGCACATGTTCCAAAAACTGGGCCCTGGTGGTGATCGGCATTACAATGTCGTGCGCATCCACCATGGAAGCGCCGACGTCTCCGGAAAACAGGATCTTTGACTTGCTGTCGTAAAACTGGAAATTACCTTCTGCATGCAAAAAATGCGCAGGCACGGCATAGATAACGGTGTCGCGCAAACGCACCGGCATGCCTTCATCCGGGATGCCGACGATACGTCCTTCCGCCCGGTTCAGGTTGCAAAAATGTGGCACGAAACGTGACCACAGTTTCGACACATACAGATCGCAATCGGTACCCATTAACCATTTATCGAGCGCGCCGATGATGTCTGGGTCCTGATGCGAGGCAAACAGGTATTTGAGATTTTTCTTCGGCACATACTTATGCAGGGCCAACAACAGCGCGTTATACGTCAGGTTGCCAGAGGGATCTATCAATGCCCCCTCACCTTCAGAAACGACAAGGAATTGATTGGCCTGGACGGCGTGATCTGCCGTGTCATCCAGCAGGTCATTAAACATCACGCAGATGTGTTTGCCATCATTAAAAAGTTCTATCGCCAATTGATCCTCGCCAGCGCCATAGTTTAAGCTGCTATTGTAGTAAGGCTGGCAATGCGTCTCTTGAGCTGGATCAAGAGAAGGCCAGTCAGCAGGAACCCGGCCCATTTGCTACCGTCGGCCTGGCTGGCAATAAAGCTGCAATGCTGTGCGCGCCTTTGAGTGTGTGCCTTTGAGTGTGTGCCTTTGAGTTTGGTCCTTTTGCTTTGTGGCCAGGCTTGCACTCACTTTTGCTTCAATAAAAAAATCCCCGAAAGATAAGATCTTTCGGGGATTTTTTATCAGAGATAATTTCGCAATCTCTTTTTTCTGATTTTGTCAGAACGTGTTTACGATCTGTAGCGAGCGAGCGTCAGCGGGGTGAAGAGCAGCGCATGAGCCCCGCGTGGACTACGATTGCGCTCGCGCTTAAGATCGCAAACATGTTCTCAGTACTACACCAGTCTTTGCCAGATCGCAGTAGTCGCAGCCGCCTGATTCAGTGAATAGAAATGCAGACCCGGTGCGCCCCCTGCCAGCAAGCGTTCACACATGGCAGTCACCACATCCAGACCAAAGGCTTTGATGGAGGCCGTATCATCGCCATAACTGGCCAGTTTCAGGCGTATCCAGCGCGGGATTTCTGCGCCGCACATTTCAGAAAAACGCTGTAGCTGTGTGCTATTGGTGATAGGCATGATGCCAGCCACTATAGGGGCGGTGACACCAGCCTTGCGGGCTTCTTCGACGAAGCGGAAGTAAGCGTCCGCATTGTAAAAATACTGTGTGATGGCGGCATTGGCACCAGCATTCATCTTGCGCACAAAACTATTCAGATCGTCTTGCGGTGAGCGTGCCTGCGGATGCATTTCGGGATACGCGGCCACTTCGATATGGAACCAGTCGCCGGTCTCGGCACGAATAAATTCTACCAGTTCATTGGCATAGCGGAATTCACCACCCATACCATAACCGCTAGGCAAATCGCCACGCAAGGCAACCAAACGGTGTATGTCATTGGCCTTGAATTCGTCAAGGATAGCGCGTATCGATTCGCGTGTGCCACCAACGCAGGACAGATGCGGTGCCGCATCATGGCCTTCACGGCGGATTTCGGTCACAGTGTCGAGCGTACCTTGCTGCGTCGTACCACCGGCACCGAAAGTGACAGAGAAATATTTCGGTTTGAGTTCGGCCAGCTTGGCCCGTGTTGCACGCAGCTTTTCCGTGCCTTCCGCTGTCTTGGGCGGAAAAAATTCTATGCTGAAATTAGGCGTCTTCATTTTTTTGTTGCAACAATAAGGTCGAGAGGGTCCAGGAAATCACGCTGTACAACAAGGCACCACCCACTGCAGCCCAAAAGCCAGTGACATGGAAACCATCTATCACATTTGCCACACCCCAGAACATCAGGCCATTGATGACAAAGATAAACAGACCGAGGCTCAATACCGTTGCCGGCAGGGTGAGTATCAATACCACGGGGCGGATGATGGTGTTCACCAGGCCAAGTACCACGGCCACTACCAACGCAGTGCCAAAGTTGTCGATCTGCACCGACGACATCAGATAAGGGATAGCCAGCAAAGCCAGCGCATTGACCAACCAGGTTGCCAGTAAACGCATACATGCTCCTGTCTGTAGATAGATGAAGCTGTAGCCACAGATACAGCTTCATTGCAGCTATCCGGACTTGCCTTAGGCAAACCCGGATAGATTCTCAAGGTGATTAATAACGGTAGTGATCAGGCTTATAAGGGCCGTCTTTTTTAACACCGATATACGTAGCCTGTTCATCTGTCAGCACGCTCAGTTGTGCATTGAGTTTTTTCAATTGCAGACGGGCGACTTTTTCGTCCAGGTGTTTAGGCAAAGTGTAGACGCCCACTGGATATTTCGCTGTATTGGCAAACAGTTCGATTTGCGCGATAGTCTGGTTGGCGAAAGAAGAACTCATGACATACGAAGGGTGACCCGTACCGCAACCCAGGTTCACCAGGCGACCTTCTGCCAGCAAGATGATGCGCTTGCCGTCAGGGAAAATCACGTGATCAACTTGTGGCTTGATGTTTTCCCAGGTGTATTTCTTCAACGCTGCAACATCTATTTCATTATCGAAGTGGCCGATGTTGCAAACGATGGCCTGGTCTTTCATCTTCAGCATGTGGGCATGGCTGATGACGTGGTAGTTGCCTGTCGTGGTCACGAAAATGTCGCCATGTTCAGCCGCATATTCCATGGTCACTACGCGATAACCTTCCATTGCTGCCTGCAATGCGCAGATAGGATCGATTTCTGTTACCCATACTTGTGCAGACAAGGCACGCATGGCTTGGGCAGAGCCCTTGCCTACATCACCGTAACCGGCAATCACGGCAACCTTGCCCGCGATCATGACGTCAGTTGCACGTTTGATGCCATCAACCAGGGATTCACGGCAGCCATACAGGTTGTCGAACTTGGACTTGGTGACGGAATCATTGACGTTGATGGCTGGGAAAGCCAGCTTGCCATCTTTATGCATCTGGTACAGGCGATGTACGCCAGTGGTGGTTTCTTCGGTCACACCCTTGATGGCAGCCAGACGTTTGGAATACCAGGTGCCATCGATGGTCAGGTGTGTTTTGATGGCATTGAACAGGCAGATTTCTTCTTCCGAGCCTGGATTGGCCAAAACAGAAATATCGGATTCCGCACGTGTGCCCAGATGCAGCAACAGAGTTGCATCACCGCCATCATCCAGAATCATGTTGGAAAAGCCGCCGTCTTTCCATTCGAAAATGCGGTGGGTGAAATCCCAGTACTCATCCAGGTTTTCACCTTTGAAGGCGAATACCGGCGTGCCGCCGGCAGCAATTGCTGCGGCTGCATGATCTTGTGTCGAATAGATATTGCAAGATGCCCAGCGCACTTCTGCCCCCAGGGCCAGCAGGGTTTCGATCAGCACGGCTGTCTGAATCGTCATGTGCAGGGAACCGGTGATACGGGCACCCTTCAGGGGCTGGGTAGCAGCGAATTCTTCACGGATAGCCATCAGGCCAGGCATTTCTGTTTCGGCGATGCGAATTTCTTTACGGCCCCAGTCAGCCAGGCTGAGATCAGCAACGTAAAAATCCTGGGATGTGGTGTTTGATGTACTTGTAACGACGGCGTTCATCACGCCCTCCTTTCTTATGAAAAAAGTAACGTGAGCGCAGTTGTGGATATTCCAAGCCTGGCAAAAACCCTGGGGTTTCGTCGCAACGCTCCTTGGAAGACTTGAAGTATAGCGCAGCTATGGCTTTTTTGCTGATTTCTTGCGCCGACGACCGTACTTCACCAGAGCGGTTTTGTGAGAAATGACATCGGCTTGCTTACGCCAGCTTTTTCTCAAAACAAACTGCCTCCGGTTTGTCTGCATATTTACCAAAATTAGGAATCCGCTGATAGCCGTGTTTTTCGTAAAAAGCGATGGCCCGCTGATTGATGAGGCGCGTTTCCAGGCGTAAATGGCGATAGCCATATTGCCTTGCAGCAGTTTCCAAATGAACGAGTACCGCTGAACCCAGACCCAGCGTGTTTACCCGCGCATACATGCGTTTGACTTCAGCCACGCCCTCGTCCATGGGACGAATGGCACCGCAAGCCAGCGCCACGCCACTGGCATCGCGTGCCAGTACAAACAGGGCATCAGGTACGCGCACATCCTGTACATCAAAGGAAGTGCGGCCACTGTCACCCGTGATACTGGCCAGGCTGGCAGATAATTCTTCCAGCAAGACCTCAGCCTCGGGCAAGGCCGGGTCAGCTACTTCAATATGAAACAAACGCATGTTGGCAAACGCTCAGTACTTAGAACCTGCTTACGATCTTAGTGGCCATCAAAATTACATACCGTATACAGAGGCAAGCCGCTGTCACGGATGATTTTTGAACCGCCCAGTTCAGGCAGATCAACGATGACTGCGCCTTCCACCACGGTTGCCCCCAGGCGTTCCAGCAATTTCTTGCCGGCCATCATGGTGCCACCGGTAGCGATCAGGTCATCAATGAGGACCACGCGGTCGCCTTTTTTACAGGCGTCAGAATGCAATTCCACCGTGGCACTACCGTATTCCAGCTCATATTGTTCGGAAACAGTATGGAAAGGTAGCTTGCCCTTCTTGCGGATAGGCACAAAACCCAGGTTCAGTTCATACGCCAGCACAGAGCCGATAATGAAACCGCGCGCGTCCAGGCCAGCCACGACGTCTAGCTTTTCGTCCATGTAGCGATGCACAAACATATCAATCAGCACACGAAATACTTTGGGATTTTGCAACAGAGGGGTAATGTCGCGGAACATCACGCCTTCCTGTGGCCAGTTTTCCACGGTGCGGATATGTTCTTTTATGTACTCTGATGGATTTAACATCAAGCATGTCCTTCAAATTGAAAAATAACCCGCTATTTTAACAGCCGCTGCTCTGCTCTTGCGACTGCTTCGGAAGTTCCTCTGACCACCACCACGTCGCCATTCTGTAAAACGATTTCATCCTCGTGATCCAGCCTGGTCTTGCCGCGCCGTATGGCCTGGATGTCCACCCCCAGTTCACCCAGCTTCAAGTCTGCCAGATGTTGTCCCAGAGCCTTGGCACGTTCGGTCAGGAATATGGTGTGCAAACGTATCTGCATGTTTTCCGGACTGTCAGCCGCATCACTGGCGCCATGGAAAAAACCGCGCAGGGATTCATACCGCGCCTCGCGGGCTGCCTGCACCCTGTGCACCACGCGACGCAGGGGTACGCCCAGCATGACCAGGGCATGGGAGGCCAGCATCAGACTACCCTCCATCAATTCCGGCACTACTTCGGTGGCACCGGCAGCCCTGAGTTTTTCCAGATCGACATCATCATGGCTACGCACGATGACCGGCAAACTAGGATTCATTTCATTCACGAAATGCAAGATCTTCAAGGCCGATGCCGTGCTGGTATACGTCACCACCAATGCCGCTGCACGGTTGACACCCGCCGCCAGCAGACTCTCGCGCCGCGCCGCATCGCCATAGGACACGTTGGCACCGGCAGCCTGTGCTTCACGGATACGGTCGGGGTCCAGATCAAGCGCATGATAATCAATATTTTCTTCTGCCAGGATACGCGCCAGGCTCTGGCCACTACGACCAAAGCCGGCAATGATCACATGCTTCTTGGTAGTCATGGTGCGGGCCGCAATCTGGGTCAAGGCCAGGGATTGCATCATCCATTCATTGGCCGAGAATTTCATGACGATGACATCCGATTTGGCCAGGATAAAGGGTGAGGCCAGCATGGAAAGCACCATCGATGCCAGTATCAATTGCACCAGCAAGGGGTCAACCAGTTGCAAGCCTCCGGCCTGGTTCAGCAAAACAAAACCGAATTCGCCGGCCTGCGCCAAACCCAGGCCGGTACGTAAGGCAACACTGGTGGAATTGCCAAATATCCTGGCCAACGCAGCAATGAGTATCAGTTTCAATAATACCGGGCCAGTCAATAACAACAGGACCAGCCAGAAATGTTCGATCACCAGACGCACATTCAGCAGCATGCCGATGGTGATGAAGAACAGCCCCAGCAACACATCGCGAAAGGGTTTGATATCTTCTTCCACCTGATGCCGGTATTCGGTTTCTGAAATCAGCATGCCTGCCACAAACGCACCCAGCGCCATGGACAAGCCGGCCTTCTCCGTCAGCCAGGCGGCACCCAGGGTAATCAGCAAGAGATTCAGCATGAACAGTTCTTGCGAACGCCGCTTGACCACGATGCTGAACCAGGTACGCATGATTTTTTGCCCGACCACCAGCAGCAATACCAAGACCACCACGGCTTTACCACTGGCCAGCGCCAGGGTTTTTACCAGGTCAGGGGACTTTGATGCCAGCGCTGGCACCAGGATTAACAAGGGGACAACAGCCAGATCCTGAAATAACAAAACGCTGATGATTTGCCGCCCGTGCAGGCTTTCCAGCTCCAGCCGCTCCGTGAGCATTTTGGACACAATCGCGGTGGAAGACATGGCCAGCGCGCCGCCAAGGGCAAACGAAGCTTCCCAACTGATCCTGAATAAGGGCGGTAGCCAGCGACTGGCGATCCAGCCAAACAGCATGCTGGTCAATATGGTCACCAGCACCTGCGCCATGCCCAGGCCAAATACCGCCTTGCGCATGGCCATCAGTTTGGACAGGGAAAATTCCAGTCCTATGGAAAACATCAGGAAAACCACGCCGAATTCCGCCAGCTCATGGGTGACGGCACTTTCTTCCGCCACACCCAGGCCATATGGGCCAATTAAAATACCAACTACCAGGTAACCCAGCATGGGCGGCAGTTGCAGCATGCGGAAACCGACCACGCCCATTACGGCGGCTGCCAGCAATAATAATGTAGTGTCTAGACCTGTCATGTCTCCTATTATTGCCGATTTATCGCGTCTGAAACCTGCCTTAAGGCAAACAATATTCACTACGTTACAACTGGCAGAGTTCTTGCTTTGCAGATTTCGTTTATACTGCGGGCATGAACGAATTCAATGCCCTATCTTCCCACGGCCATGCTGCACCTGTGCGTACGGCTGAAGCCACGCAGCGTGCCTTGAAACTGGCATGCGAAACCCTGCAAATCGAAGCCGATGCCCTGCTTGCATTGCAAAAACGCCTGGGTAACGGTGATGCCGCCGGCTTCTCGGAAGCCGTGTATATGTTGTTAGCTTGCCACGGACGCGTGGTCGTCTCTGGCATAGGCAAGTCCGGCCATATCGCCCGCAAAATTGCTGCCACTTTTGCCTCTACCGGCACCCCTTCCTTTTTCGTCCACCCGGCAGAAGCTGCACATGGCGATCTTGGCATGGTGACATCCCAAGATGTATTTATTGCCATCTCCTATTCTGGTGAAGCATCTGAACTGATGTCCATCCTGCCCATCATCAAGCGCCTGGGGGTCAAACTGATCGCCATGACCGGCAACCCGGAATCCAGCCTGGGCAAACTGGCAGATGTGCACCTGAACCTGCATGTAGCAAAAGAAGCCTGCCCGCTGAACCTGGCACCAACCGCCAGCACCACGGTGACACTGGCACTGGGTGATGCACTGGCAGTTGCCGTACTGGATGCACGCGGCTTTCGAGAAGAAGACTTTGCCCGTTCCCACCCTGGCGGTTCGCTTGGCCGTCGCCTGCTGACCCACGTCAGGGATGTTATGCGAACCGGCGACGCCATCCCGCAAGTGACACCGGATACCAGGCTGAAAACCGCGCTGCTGGAAATCACCAAAAAAGGCATGGCGATGACCGCCGTGGTGGATAAAGACCAGTATATCGTCGGCATCTTCACCGACGGTGATCTGCGCCGCCTGATGGATGGCACACGCGACTTTACCCAGTTGCAGATTGCCGAAGTCATGCATGGCAGTCCGCGCCGCATACGGCCAGAACAACTGGCTGTAGAAGCGGTGGAAATTATGGAAACTTATCGCATCAACCAGTTGCTGGTGGCTGACGACCAGGGAAAACTGGTTGGTGCCCTGCATATTCATGACCTGACACGGGCCAAGGTAATCTGATGGAAATGGCGAAACAAACTGCAGCCCAGAATGCAAGCAATATCCAGCTCATGATATTTGACGTGGATGGCATTCTTACCGATGGCAGCCTGCATTTCGGCCCTGAAGGCGAAATGATGAAGACCTTCAATGTACTGGATGGCCAGGGCATCAAACTGTTGCAACAGGCAGGTATAGCCACGGCCATCATCAGCGCCAGGCAATCGGCGATCGTCGGCAAGCGCGCCGGCGACCTTGGCATCACCCACGTGCGCCAGGGCATACACGACAAAAAATCAGCCTTCCTGCAACTGATCGCCGAACTGGGTCTGTCTGCTGATGTCTGCGGCTTCATCGGTGACGACATCATCGATTTGCCGATACTGACACGCTGCGGCTTTTCTGCCAGCGTACCGAATGCCCACGCCGAAGTCAGGCAAAGAGTGCACTACGTCACCACTGCCGGCGGCGGCAAGGGGGCAGCGCGCGAAGTCTGCGACTTCATCTTGCGCGCCCAGGGCAGATATGAACAGGCAATTGAGGCATACCTGTCATGAAACATCATATGACCATAGACCGCTTTCGCATCTGGCTGGCAGTGATACTGCTGGGCGTCATTACCCTGGGTACCATCTGGGTGATGGAAGTCATACGCCGCAATGCGAATGATGAACAGAACCGTACATCGGCACGCTCGGCACCGGATTACTATGTAGAAAAATTCAATTTCATCCGTTTGTCGAATAATGGCAAGGCGAATTACCATATCACTGGCGAACGCCTGATACATCTGCCACGCAATGACAATATAGAAATTCAGCGTCCGCAAATCAATAGCTTTGATGTTGATCGCCCACCTTTGCATTTGCTGGCTGACCTGGCCGTTGTATCACAAAAATCCATGGTGATCACACCCAAGCGTGAACACGATGAGGTGCGCCTGTATGACAATGTCAGCATGGAAAGGCCAGAAGGCCTCAGCTCGCAATTCATGCGACTGGAAACCGATTATCTATTGTTATTACCCGACGATGATATTGTCAAAACCGACAAACACGTCACCGTCAAAACAGGAAAAGTGGACACCACAGCCATCGGCATGGAGGCCAACAATTCCACCCAGCATCTGGCCCTGCTGAGCAAGGTGCGTATTCACTTGAAAAAACGTGAATATGCTCCCTCCACACCATCCAAATAGAGAAAGCGATATTTGCCAATGAAAAATATGAAATTGACACGCTCCCTTGGCCCATGCCTGGGACTGGCCTGTTTTGCATTAGTGCACACGCCTGCAAGTGCAGAAAAAGCTGACAGCCTCAAAGAAACAGTCATAGAAGCCGGTTATTCTGAAATAGACGGAAAAAACAGCGTACGCGTCTTGTCCAAAGGCGTGCAACTGGTGCGCGGCACCCTGATCGTCAATTCAGAAAAAGCCGTCGTCACCGAAGCCCCGAACGGTGACGAGTTTGTCGTGCTGACCGGCGGAGTCAGCAAAAAAATAAGCTTCCGGCAAAAACGGGATGGCGGCCCGGATCTGTGGGTAGAAGGCGAAGCCGATCGCGCTGAATACAATCAGACGACAGAAATCGTCAAGTTCATCTCCAAAGCCAAGATCCGCTATCTGGAAGGCAAGAAAGTCACCCAGGAACAGGAAGGGGAATACCTGTCCTATGACAGTAAAAATGATATCGCTGTCGGTACCAATTCAACCACGGGCCAGCATGTAGACGGTGCTGGCCGCGTCAAAATCACCCTGCAACCCAAACAGACCAATTAAATGACTGCCACGCCTAGTACCTTGATCGTCAAGGGATTGCAAAAACGCTACGGTGCGCGCCAGGTGGTGCGCGACGTCTCGCTGGAAGTGAAAAGCGGTGAAGTGGTTGGTTTGCTGGGCCCGAATGGTGCCGGCAAAACCACCTCCTTCTACATGATCGTTGGCCTGGTGCCATCTGACGCCGGCGATATCACGATCGACGCCGTCAATATCTCACAACTGCCGATACACCAGAGAGCCGTGCTGGGTTTGTCCTACCTGCCGCAGGAAGCGTCCGTATTTCGCAAGCTGACGGTAGAAGACAATATCCGCGCCGTGCTGGAATTGCAAAAAGATGCCAATGGAAAATTTCTTTCAGAAAAATCCATTGTCAAAAGACTCAATGCCTTGCTGGCCGATTTGCAGATTGAAAAGATCAGGGAAAATCAGGCGCTGTCACTATCAGGCGGCGAACGCCGGCGGGTAGAAATTGCCCGCGCCCTCGCCACTAATCCGCGCTTCGTCTTGCTGGATGAACCCTTTGCCGGTGTTGACCCGATAGCCGTGATTGAAATCCAGCGTATTGTGCGCTTCCTCAAGGAGCGCGGTATCGGCGTGCTGATTACCGACCACAACGTGCGTGAAACCCTGGGCATCTGCGATCACGCCTACATCATCAATCAAGGCGCTGTACTGGCCAGCGGCAAGCCAGACGACATCATACAAAATGAATCCGTGCGTCGCGTCTATCTGGGAGAACATTTCCGGATGTGACGGGAATCATCATGAAACAAAGCCTGCAACTACGCACGTCCCAGCATCTGGCATTGACGCCTCAATTGCAGCAATCTATACGCTTGCTGCAATTGTCCACATTGGAATTGCACCAGGAGCTGGAAACCCTGCTCATCGAAAATCCCATGCTGGAGCGTGTGGATGATCCGCTGGACCATGCCGTGCGCCTGTTGGCCGATGGTGCCATCAATACCAGCAGCACCGCCGCCGATGCAGGTATGGAAGCCCCTGCATCCCGCGAAGAAAGCAACAGTACTACGGAAGTTCAGGGTGATGCCGATAGCGCCGTCAGTAACGAAGCCCTCAGCGCCAGTGAAGAGGACTGGAGTTTTGATGACGTGCATCATGGCAGCAAAAGCAGCGATGATGAAGATGGTCGCCCGCAACTGGGTGCTGCCCACATCACCCTGCGTGAACATCTGCAGGAACAAATGCGCCTTAACCTGCGCGAGCTGCGTGACCGCGCCCTGGTCGAGTTGATGATTGATGCCATTGACAACAATGGCTACCTGACAGAAACCCTGGATGAAATCCATGCCAGCCTGCCACTGGAATTGTGCGTGGAGCCAGAAGAGCTGGCATTTGCCCTGAACATGCTGCAGAGCTTCGACCCAGCCGGTGTGGGCGCTCGCACACCTTCTGAATGCCTGGCCCTGCAAATCAAACGCCTGCCTAAAATTGCTTTCGTGACACGCAGGCTGGCCTTGCAGATTGTCGAAACGCAACTGACTTTATTTGCACAAAGAGATTTCACCAAACTCAAGAAAATTCTCGACTGCGACGATGAAGATTTGCGCGACGCACAAACTGTCATCAGACTGTGCAAGCCCCGTCCGGGTATCGACTTTGCAGTCGATGAATCGGATTATGTGGTGCCAGACGTCATCGTCAAAAAATCAGGCAATGGCTGGCAAGTCACGCTGAATCAGGATGTCATGCCCAAATTGCGGGTTAGTAGCATGTATGCCAACATCATGAAGCAAAACCGGGGGGAAGGCGGACTCGGCTCACAGCTACAAGAGGCGCGCTGGCTCATCAAGAACATGCGGCAACGTTTCGACACCATTTTGCGCGTTGCACAAGCGATAGTTGAAAGGCAACGTAATTTTTTCACACACGGTGCTGTCGCCATGCGCCCCCTTGTTTTGCGCGAAATTGCTGATACACTAGGATTACACGAGAGCACTATCTCACGTGTAACAACTCAAAAATACATGCTGACCCCTCACGGCATGTTTGAGTTGAAATACTTTTTCGGCAGCCATGTCGCGACGGAAACAGGGGGAGAAGCATCTTCCACCGCGATACGCGCACTCATCAAGCAGTTGATAGGAGCAGAAGACCAGAAAAGCCCACTCTCTGATAGCAAAATTGCAGACATGCTGGGTGAACAGGGCATGGTAATTGCCCGACGGACAGTTGCCAAATACCGTGAAGCCCTAAAAATCCCCCCAGTGAGTTTGCGTAAATCTTTGTAAGCAAGTCCTTGTAATCACGGTTTGAATTGCTATATATGATTTAGCTCAAGGCAATAAGACAGCAATGAGCTTATCGTTACAGCAAGCAACATCACTATAGGAGCACAGTATGAATCTCACCATCAGTGGACATCACGTCGAAGTAACTCCTGCAATTCGTGAATATGTACATACCAAACTAGAACGTATCAGGCGACATTTCGACCAGGTCATTGATATCGCCGTCATCCTGACGGTGGACAAGCTCCGGGAAAAGGAAAAACGACACAAAGCCGACATTAATCTGCATATCAGTGGCAAAGATATTCATGTAGAAAGTCTGGCGCATGATCTGTATGCAGCGATCGATACACTGGTAGACAAACTGGATCGCCAGGTCATCAAGCACAAAGACAAAATACAAAACCATCAGCACGACGCCATCAAGCATATTCCTGATCCGGCATCGGCTTCATAAGACTCACCACCCCTGCCTTCGGGTTGCGGGTATCCAAAACAAGGACGCGAAAAGCGTCCTTTTTTGTTGGATGAATGGTTCTGAAATAAATCATATATTCAATCGCTAAATTGATTGCCCTCTGACAGGCTGTACAGGTATTACTGCCATTCCTACGTAGGCAGGAATATAGCGGGCAGGCAATCTAGCAACATTTGGCATACCGTGGTCTGATTTAATGTCAGGTCTGCATGCTTTACGTGTGTAGCTTTTATGTACTTACCCACAGTATTTAAGATTGCCAGCCGGGGGTAGCCCGGCAGCTACTCCCTTTTCTTGCTTCGCCAAGAAAAGGAAGCAAAAGAAGGCGACCGAGGCGTCGTCGCCCCTGCGGGGTTCCCGTTTGTGCGGTACAAAAAATGGGAAGATCCGAAACTCGCTACGCTCAGACATCGGCTCTTCTATTTCCATTTTCTGTACCGCACAAACGGCGTCGACACATCGGAATTGTTAAATTCAAAAACAACCCCAAAGTCAAACCCAACTGCAACTGCAACTGCAACTGCAACTGCAACTGCAACTGCAACTGCAACTGCAACTGCAACTGCAACTGCAACTGCAACTGCAACTGCAACTGCAACTGCAAGGAGCATCCTTTACTTGCACTGTTTCCTCATATACTTATACATCCCGTGACGTGCATCGCTGACAAAGCTAAAATAGCAGCTTCATTCTCTACTGCATAGCCAATCACCATGAGCGAATTTGTCCTCACTTCTGTCAAGAACAACATAGGCTATATCACCCTGGACCGGCCCAAGGCGCTGAACTCATTGTCGCTGGAGATGGTGCGTGCGCTCACCACGACTTTGCTGGGTTGGCAAGACGATGTAAATGTACGTGCTGTGTTCATTCACGGCAGTAGCGAAAAGGCTTTTTGTGCAGGGGGCGATATACGTTTCTTTTATGACGTGGGTACCGCGACACCAATGGGAGACTCTGCCCTGTTGGAAGACTTTTTTACTGAAGAATATGCATTAAATCATTTAATCCATTTTTACCCCAAGCCCTATATCGCGCTGATGAATGGAGTAGTCATGGGTGGTGGTATGGGCATTGCCCAGGCAGGCAATGACTGCCGTCTGCGCATTGTCACGGAACGTACCAAGATGGCGATGCCGGAAGTGAATATCGGCCTGTTCCCGGACGTGGGGGGAGGTTATTTCCTGTCGCGTGCACCGGGGCAAATCGGTACCTACTTGGGCTTGACCGGTGAAATGATCAACGCAGCAGATGCATTGTATGCAGGGCTGGCCGATGTATTTATACCGACATCAGAACTGCCCGCCTTGATGCATCTTCTGGGGCAAAATACCGCCACGGATGTGCGAGCGGCAATCCGCGAATTTGCTGCTCCTTTTGCAGATCAGGCACTCCCTGGCACCGGCAAGCTGGCAGCAAACAGATCAAGTATTGATGCCCTGTTCAGCGGAAACAGCGCAATCAAGATCAGCAACAACTTGCAGCAAGATGCATCTGATTTTGCACAGCAAGCATTTGCCATCATGCAAAAACGTTCCCCCTTACTGATGTCCGTCACGCTGGAACAACTACGACGCAGCGCCAGCATGACCGTATCCGATTGCCTGCGCATGGAAAGAAACATGGTGCGCCATTGCTTCAAACACGGCGAAGTGCTGGAAGGTGTGCGTGCGCTAGTCGTTGACAAAGACAATACGCCACGCTGGTCACCCGGTACGCTGACGGAGGTGACGACGGAACAAGTGACAGGCTTCTTCGCAGAAGCATGGCCAGCTCATGCGCATCCTTTGCGACACTTGAAAGACTAGATAAAACAAGTCAGACAGAATATCAGGCCAAATTAAAAAGGGAAGCAATGCCTCCCTTTTGTCCATCTAATGTCCAACTGATTGTTATCGCATCAATGATGCGCGCCACCACCCAGATAAGCCGCTTTCACAGCCGGATCATTTTGTAGATTGGCTGCTGGCCCATGAACTGAAATGCGCCCGTTTTCCAGCACATAACCATAATCTGCCACCGCCAAAGCGGCCGCGGCAAATTGTTCCACCAGCAGCATGGTAATGCCCTGCTCTTTCAGCCGCACGATAATGCGAAAGACTTCATCCACCAGTATCGGTGCCAGCCCCATGGAAGGTTCATCCAGCAGGACGACATCCGGATTCAGCATCACCGCCCTGGCCATCGCCAGCATCTGCTGTTCACCACCAGACAGGGTACCGGCCAACTGATTACGACGTTCTTTCAAACGCGGGAACAAGTCCATGGCTTTTTGCAGGTCAGTTTCTATGTCGCCACGCGGGCGGCTACGGGTAAAACGCGGGAAGGCACCCAGCAACAGATTGTCGGTCACCGACATGGTGGCAAATACGCGCCGACCTTCCGGTGAATGGGCCAGGCCAGCACGTGCGATCTTGTGAGAATCCATCCCTGTCACATCCTTGCCGGCCAACACAACAGAACCTTCTTTCGGTTTCAGCATGCCAGAAATGGCGCGCATGGTCGTGGTTTTTCCGGCGCCGTTTGATCCTATCAGGGTCACTACCTTTCCCTTAGGTACTTCCAGAGAAATGCCATGCAAGACTTCGACCTTGCCATAAGCTGCATGTAAATTTGAAATGCTCAACATGATGTTCTCCTTATGCAGCGACGATGTCGGCGGTATCTGACACACTGCCACCAAGATAAGCTTCTATCACTTTGGGGTCAGCCTGTACGGCAGCCGGTTTGCCTTCAGCGATTTTCTGGCCGAAATCAAGCACGGTCACGATATCGCAGATCGACATGACCACATCCATATGATGTTCAATCAGGATGATGGTAATGCCGTGTTCACGTATTTTGTGAATGATGGCTATCAGTTCCTTGATATCAGGCGCGGTCAGGCCGGCAGCAGGTTCATCCAGCAATAGCAATTGCGGATTCAAGCCGAGAGCACGTCCTATTTCCAGCAAACGCTGTTTGCCATAAGGCAGATTGCGCGCCTCTTCATTTGCCAGGTCAGCAAGGCCGACAAAATGCAGCAGGCTGGCAGCGCGCTCGCGGGCCTGACGTTCTTCACGCTGATAACGCGGCGTATTCAGCATGACATCCAGCACGTTGCTGCGGAAGGTATTGTGCAGACCAACCAGGATATTTTCAGTCGCGGTCATTTCACCAAACAACTGCACGTTCTGGAAAGTACGGGCCACGCCGCCAAGCGCAATTGCCGAAGGGGTATTGCCGGATATGACATGACCACCAAATTCCACCACACCGTCGGTGGGTTGATAGATACCGGTCAGCACATTCATCATGGTGCTCTTGCCAGAACCGTTCGGGCCAATCAGGCCATGCACCGTGCCTTTGGTAATTTGCAGGTCAACCTGGTTCAATGCCTTCAAGCCACCAAACTGCATCAGCACTTTTCTGGCAGTCAGCAAAACACCGACCCTGGCTTCACTGGCCTTCATGATGGCCAGATCGTGACTGGCTTTGACTGTGGCAGCATCCAGTTCCACATGGCGTGCGCCTTTCCCTAGCAGGCTGTTGGCGAACCCGACGATGCCATCCTGCAGGTAATACACGACGAACAGGGTCATCAAACCAAAAATGGTCAAACGCCAGTCTGTAATGTTTTCCAGCTTGTAGGAAAACAGGGCCATGGCCACCGTTGCACCTACCGGCACCAGCATTTCGCGTACGGTCTTGCGCTGCTTGGCAATCGCTGCACCACCTGCAAGCACCGCAATGACAGCGGCCACGCTGGCGATTTTGCGGAACAGTTCGATGTCAGCCAGCAGCGATGGCAGCATGACCACGATCAGGGCACCCAGCAAGGCACCGCTACGCGTTTTACGCCCCCCCATGATAACTGCCAGCAAGAACATGATGGTCAGTTCAAAGTTATAGGTATTCGGTGAAATATATTCTTCTGAATACGCATACAAACTTCCCGCCAGCCCCGCAAGAGCAGCGCTGATGACGAAGGCAATTACCTTGTAGCGATACACCGACACCCCCATACAGTCAGAAGCAATCGGACTGTCACGCAAAGCCTGAAATGCCCGGCCCAGGTGTGAGCGCAAAATACGATGGACCACAATCAGCGCCAGCACCATCATCGCCGCGACGACGTAGTAATATTCCACCTCGGTGAACTTGTGGCCGAACACCACAGGCTTGGTCAGCTTGATGCCCATGGGGCCTTCGGTCAGGAAAGTCATCTCATTGATCAGGATGGTGATGATGGTACCAAACGCCAATGTCACCATGGCCAGGTAAGGGCCGGTCACGCGCAATGCAGGCAGGGCCAGCAAGGCACCAAACAGCGCTGCCACGGCGATACTGCAGGGCACAGCCACCAGGAATGGCAAACCCAGTTTAAACACCAACACACCGGTAGTATAGGAACCTATGCCAAACAGGCCGGCGTGGCCGAGTGATACCTGGCCGGTATAACCAACCACAATATCGAGACCAAACAATAAGATGGCATAGATGAGTATGGTTTCAACCAGGTGCAGATAGTAAGGATTGTGCATGACAACCGGGAACAGACCCAGTGCAGCAATCCCGACAATAGAAACGAGCAGGGTCTTTTTATTCATGATAAGGCCTCATACTTTCTTGATGGCAGCTTTGCCGAACAGACCTGCCGGTTTGATCGCCAATACCAGCAACAGCAATACCAGGCCAGGCACTTCCTTGTACCCAGTCGAGATATAAAAACCGGTCGTGGTTTCCGCAATGCCCAATATCAGTCCACCAACGATAGCGCCAACACCAGATGTCAAACCACCGATAATCGCCACCGCAAATGCCTTCAGGCCAAGGGCGGAACCCATGGTGGCACCAGTCAGTGTCAGCGGTGCGACCAGCACACCGGCAAAAGCCGCTGTAGCCGATGACAATGCGTAGGAAAAGGTAATGACCATGCTGGTATTGATACCCATCAGGCCGGCAGCGTCCCTGTCATTCGAGGTAGCGACTACTGCCTTGCCGTAGATGGATTTGCGATTGAAAAATTCCACCGCCAACATCATTGCCAGCGCCCCCAGTACCACTACCACTTGCATCAGTTGTACATTGGCGCCAAATATCTGGAACGGTGCTGCCGACAAAGGCGAAGGAAAGGTCAGGTCGTCCTTACCCCAGATATTTTCTGCGACATTTTTAAAAATAATGGCAAGCGCAATGGTGGACATGATCCAGCCAAATTCGGATTTGATCTTGATGGCGGGACGTACACCTATCCATTCCACAAACATACCCTGCAAGGCACCGAAAACGATGACAATGGGTATCATCAGCCAGTAATTCATATACGGGCCACCGTGCACGTTGCCAACTACGCTGAGACCAACCAGGGCCCCCAGCATCAACGCTTCACCCTGACCGAAATTGAGCGTGCCTGATGTGGCAAATGTCAGCTGGTAGCCAAAGGCGATGACCGCGTAGATCATCCCCAGGGCAATACCGCTGAAAACAAGTTGAAGTAAGATTTCCATTTTTTCCATCCAATGGAGTGCAGTTCGCCAGCCGGCCCGGGATCAACCCGGGCCAGTGTACAAACTGACAGACTGAAAAAAAGGCCAGCCCCGGAGTGGAACTGACCATTTAGCTACAGAGTGCGCCTATGCCTTATTTGGCAAGAACAATATGACCACCCTTGGCTTCACCCATGACAGGAATGCCTGGCTTGATGGCTTCATGATCATCATGCGTGAAAGGTTTGTTGTAAGTGGTAACCACACCTTCGACTTTTTCATTCAGGTTTTCCAGCGCTTCACGCACTTTCACCCCATCTGTACTGCCAGCCTGTTTGAATGCCGCTGCCAGCAGATAAATCGAATCATAGCCCTGCGCTGCAGAAACGGCAGACGGCATGCGTTCCAATTTATATGCCTTTTGGTAAGCTTCGATAAAGGCTTTGCGCTTAGCTGTATTCGGGTCTTGAATAAAAGTTTGCGGCATCATCGCGCCATCGCCATTCTTACCGGCATTGTCGAGGAAGTTACCCATGGACAGTGTCCAGCTACCTATCATCGGCACTTTCCAGCCGAGTTTTTCCATGCCGTTGGCAATCTGCGCCAGTTCAGGGCCGATACCATAGGTCAGGATAACTTGCGCACCGCCTTGTTTGGCCTTTAGCAACTGAGCCGTCATGTCCACATCTTTGATATTGAATTTTTCTACCGCGACTGGCTTGATGCCTTTTGCGTTCAATACTTTTTCCAGGTCTTCACGGCCAAGCTGGCCATAATTGGTGGAGTCCGCAAGGATGGCGACTTTTGTGAATTTGTTTTTAGTAATGGCTTCGTCAACAATCATTGCCGACTGTATGGTGTCACTGGCGGCGGTACGGAAAATGTAGTTGTCCTTGTGTTCAGGCGCGAGAAATTGCTTGGTGACTATGCTGCCTGTCGCCACATTATTCAATACCGGGATTTTGGCTTCCTGATAAAAGCGCTGGGAAGCAAGTGCCACACCAGTGTTGATATAACCGACAGTAGCAGATACTTTTTCTTTATTGATAAGCTCTTGTGCAACCTGTACACCACGCTCATTTTTGGCTTCGTCATCGCGCTCTATCAATTGCAACTGACGGCCAAGGACACCGCCTTTGGCATTGATTTCGCTGACAGCCAGTCTGACGCCGTCACGCATCGATACACCCATTGGTGCAGAGCCACCGGTAAATGGGCCGGCAACGCCGATTTTGATCGGGTCTGCTGCATGGGCAACAGCCACCCAGCTCAACAACGCGGACGCAACTAGGGATTGGATTTTATAGGACATGCTGGTCTCCTGAATTATTTTTTGGTTGGTAGTTCAAAAACGGAATTAATGAATTACCGTGCCAAGTTAGCAGGAAGTGATCAACATGTTGAAAATTACGCTACTTAAGTAAAACTACGCAACATCCGGGCATCAAACCGCCAGTCGCTGCGGAATAAAATTCAGCATCCCCCGGCAAGCCTTATGTAGCAAGGCTTGCCGGGCGCTGTTGCATTTTTTGAACGGCTTTCTTTCGTGAAAAAATTCTTGGTTAAAGAATTTTTTTCATGCATCAGGTGAATTTCTTTCATCTATTCATTGCATGTCTATTGCGTAAGCAACATAAGCCTCAGCAACATCAGCAGGCAGTCGATTACTTGAGCAAACTGAACACTTTGCTGATCGCCTTGCTGCCTGCACCAATCGGGTCCTTGCGTATGGCTTTTTCTTCTTCGGCAATCATCAGGAACAGGCCATCCATGGCTTTCTGGGTGACATAGCCTTCTACCGTCGCTTCTTGCTGGGAAACGGCACCGAATTTCTGTGCCTGTCCCATGATGCTATTGTATTTGGCCGACAAGCCTGCCTTGTCCGTCACACCTTTGACCATGGGCAAAAATTTGGCACTCAGAGGAGTCGCGGTTTTTTCCTTGAAGAAATCTGTCACGGAAGTCTCGCCACCAGTCAGGATATTTTTAGCGTCAGTCAGCGACATGGACTTGACTGCGTTCACCAGCAAGGGTTTGGCCATCGGCACGGCGGCTTCGGCAGCGCGGTTCATGGATACCACCAGTTCATCGAGTTGTTGTCCCTTGCCTGTCATCTGCAAGATGGGGCGGGCTTTTTCCAATATCGAAGGCAATTGAATTTTGACTTTGTCATTGTTCAGAAAACCGTTTTCCACACCCAGCTTGCTGACTGCCGCCGCCGAGCCTTTGTCCAGCGCAGCTTTCAGGCCGGTACTGGCATCCTGATTACTTAAATCTGCCAATGACAGCGCGTAGGCCGCCCCGGCACTACCGGCTACGGCAATGGTGAATACAAGGCGGGCACACAAAGAAGAGAGGGAGGACATGTTTTTTCCAAAATAAAAAAGGGGCTATGATAGCCCGGTTTCAGATTCAAATTTCATCCACCATGAACAAACGGCGGTGCTCGCGCATGGCATAACGATCTGTCATGCCGGCAATATAGTCTGCAATTTTTCTTACCTGTAATGGCAGGTGTTCTTCTTCAGGCTGTATCTGTTTTACCTGATAATCAGGCGGCAACAGATTCGGTTCCTGGAACAAGGCTCCAAACAATTCACTGATAGTCCGTCTGGCCTTGAAAGTCATGCGATTAACCTGATAATGCCGGTACAGGTTTTCAAACAGGAATTGCTTGAGTGCCTGTGCTTCTTGGTACATGGGCTCGGAAAACGCAATCATTCTTTCCATCTCACGCACATCATCGACACTGGCTGGTGCACACTCGCGAATTTTTTGTGCTGAGGTCTGTATCAGATCGACGATGAGGGTATTGATCATGCGCCGTATGGTTTCAGCAATCGCCCGCCGTCCATTGATGCCGGGGTAGCTGGCATCCACAACCGCACGGTGGCGGGCATAAATATCCAGGTCCATCAATTGCGTTTCCTGCAGCAAACCGGAGCGCAAGCCATCGTCGATGTCATGATTATTATAGGCGATGGCATCGGCCAGGTTGGTTACCTGTGCTTCCAGGCTGGGTCTTTTCTTTTCGATAAAACGCAGGCCGACATCGCCCAGTAATCTGGCATTGGTGATGGAGCAATGCTTGAGTATGCCCTCGCGGGTCTCGAAAGTCAGATTCAAGCCATCAAATGCGCCATAGCGCTCTTCCAGCTGATCGACCACCCGCAGGCTTTGCAGGTTATGTTCAAACCCGCCAAATGCCTTCATGCAGGCGTTCAGGGCATCCTGGCCCGCATGCCCGAAAGGAGTATGCCCCAGATCATGCGCCAGCGAAATGGCTTCGACCAGATCTTCATTCAGGCGCAGATTGCGGGCAATGGAACGTCCTATCTGGGCTACTTCCAGACTGTGGGTCAGGCGGTTGCGAAATAAATCGCCTTCATGATTGACGAAGACCTGGGTTTTGTACTCAAGACGGCGAAAGGCGGTGCAATGGATGATGCGATCACGGTCACGCTGATATTCACTGCGTGAAGAAGATGCCTCTTCAGCGTGACGTCGCCCCCGCGTGCTGGCAGATTGTGCAGCATAGGGAGCGAGGTGAGTGTCAGAAAACATAGTTGTCAATGAGCATAGTCGTCAATGAGCATGATCGTCAGTGAGAAATACAGCTACGCAGGGTTTGTAGCAGGATATCCTGAGGAACGGTCGTAATCACAGCCTGCCCCAAGGGTTTCAACAAGATGAACTTGATCTTGCCGCCTTCGTTTTTCTTGTCCACTTCCATCAATTCCAGCCAACGTTCTTCTCCCAGATCTGGGGCAACAACAGGCAAACCTGCTGCTTCTACCAGTTGCTTGATGCGGGTCTTGCTGACGTAGTCCATATACCCAAGGCGGCAGGACAAGTCTGCGGCCATCACCATGCCACAGCCTACGGCTTCGCCATGCAACCATTTGCCGTAGCCCAGGCCAGACTCTATGGCATGCCCAAAGGTATGACCAAAATTCAAAATCGCGCGCAAGCCGCCTTCGCGTTCATCCTGGCGTACGACATCGGCCTTGATTTCGCATGAGCGCAAAATGGCATACGTCAAAGCCTCGGCGTCTTTGGCACGCAAGGCGGCCATATTGGCTTCTATCCAGTCAAAAAAGGCAGCATCGATAATCGCACCGTGCTTGATCACTTCTGCCAGACCGGCCGACAACTCCTTGTCCGGCAGGGTTTGCAGGGTAGCAATATCGGCAATCACTGCCTGCGGCTGGTAAAACGCGCCTATCATATTCTTGCCCAGCGGGTGATTGATACCCGTCTTGCCGCCGACAGAAGAATCGACTTGTGACAACAAAGTAGTCGGCACCTGGATAAACGGTACACCACGCATGTAGGCAGAAGCGGCGAAGCCGGTCATGTCACCAATCACACCACCGCCCAACGCCAGCAAGGTGGTTTTTCTGTCACATTTCTGTTCCAGCAGAGCATTAAAAATAAGCATCAGGCTGGCCCAGTTTTTCTGTTCTTCACCATCAGGTAACACAACGGAAACCACATCCTTGCCAGCGGCGCGCAGACTTGCTTCCAGTGCGGCCAGATAAATGGGGGCGACAACGGTATTCGTTACGATGACAATGCGCTTGCCCTTGATCTGGGATTGCAGGAACTGGCTATCAGACAACAGGGAAGAACCGATGGAAATGGGATAGCTGCGCTCGCCTAAATCGACATTCAAGACCGTGCTTGAGGAATTATTTTCGGGAGACATAGTTTGCTTTGTACTACCATCCGTCTCACTGCCGAATTGTTGCGGCAATTTATCCAGTATGGACTGTACTAAAAATTGGACATTGGGCCGTCCGGTTTCAACCACCAGATGGGCAACTTCCTGATATAAGGGGTCACGCTGGGATTCTAACTCTTCCAGCTTTTTGCGGGGGTCACCGGTACGCAATAAAGGCCGGTTCTTGTCATGCCGGGTACGTTGCAATATGCTTTGTATCCCCGCACGCAAATAAATAACGGTGCCGCGCTCATGCAAAAACTTCCTGCTTTCTGCATTTAACACGGCACCGCCACCTGTAGCCAAAACGATATTTTCCTGTGCCGTCAAATCACGGATAGCATCCGCTTCACGCTGACGGAAACTGGCCTCGCCCTCGATCTCGAATATCACGGGAATAGAGACACCAGTACGCGCCTCTACTTCGTGATCAGAATCAATGAATCGCTTATTAAGTTTTTTTGCCAGGGCCCGGCCAACCGTAGTTTTGCCGGAGCCCATCAGGCCTACTAGAAAAATATTAGTCGACACTATTTCTTATTTCATACACATCACAATAAACTTGCCAGACTAATATTTCATCATCAGCAACCGCCAACAGCAAGATTCAAGATCGTCATCGTGCTTGTGGCCGTGACGTTCTGAGAATCCTTGACAGTGATCGTCACAGGTGTATCCGCGGCGACGCAACGTGTACCCTGAGTACCAAGGGCAACACTGACAACCCGGCCATTGAAGCTCAAAGGATTCAATGGATCTGGACTATTGCCTGAAACAGAAGACAACAAGGCGCTGCTGGTGAATACCTGGAATGGTGCATTACCACCTGAAATATTCAAACTAATCGTCGCAACATTCGTTTCATTGATATTGAATACAACAGGGCTGATAGACAGAGTTGACACCGGTGCGGCGACAGTGATTGTTACCAAACTGGTGTTACCTGAAGCATCTGCAACAACCAGTGTTGTGCCACCGGCTTTCGCCAGACTCACATTAAAGATACCACCACTGGCTGACACCGTACCATTGGCCACGCTGGCAATAGATTGGTTATTTGAAGTGATGGTGTAAGGTGCTGCACCGCCATCAATGCGGAAAGCCAGCAAGTCGCCAACATAACCTGTACTGGCAGTTGGTGTCACTGCCAGTGTTGCGCTGGTAGTACCAATCACACTGACATTGATCGGAACTCTTGTACCGACACTATCGACCACAGAAATGACGGCTGAACCAGCAGTAACACCTGTCAGTGTCAGCGCAGTACCACTGACTAAGGTCGTGACAATTCTGGAATCACTGGTCGCTGCGGTATAAGGACCTGTACCACCGCCAATTGTATACACCGGCGCTGCACCGATCGACAAGGTCAGATTGGCCGGGGCAGAGGTATAAAGCGCAACTGCTGCACCTGAACCTACATTGACTGAAATTGAAACTGGGCTGCCCGATGCATCCTTGACCTGAATAATGGCATTGCCCGTTGCAACACCAGTAAGTGTCAATGTTGTGCCGCTTACCGAAGCAGTTGCTATCGCTACATTACTGCTAGCTGCAGTGTAAGGCCCGGTGCCACCACCAATTTGATAAGTTGGCGATGCCCCAACAGCAATCGTGACGGCTGCCGGAGCAGTAGTAAACACACCGTTCACTGCACCACTACCAACTGTCACGGCAACATTGAGAATACCGCCGCCAGCTTCGCGCAAAATCACATTTGCGCTGCCAGGGATAATACCGTTAATAACCACATTCGTACCTGAAACAGAGGCGGTTACCACACTGGTATTGCTGCTGGTAGCAGTAAATGGTGCACTGCCTCCACCAAGAACATAGGTATTGCTGCCACCAACGGCAAGGGTCAGCAAGGTAGGCGCAGTCGTATAGAAAGTTGCGCCCGAACCGACTGTTACAGCGATATTGACTGGAGCACCCAGACTATCTTTGATGGTTACGATGGTGCTTCCAGGAGTAACGCCGCTGATCACAAATTTATTGCCATTGATACCTACGGTTGCAATCTGTGTATTACCACTGGACGCAGAGTAAATCTGACTACCACCACCAATTGTGAAAGTGGGGCTCGATGTACCGATACCAACTGTCAGTGCTGCAGGGGCAGAAGTAAATAATGGAGCGGTCGAGCCAACAGTCACGTTGATAGTGACAGTGCCAATAGAGGCATCTCTGACGATCACACTGGTCGTGCCGACTGAAGCACCAGTAATAGTCAGGGTTGTTCCCGAGATGGAAGCGGTACCGACAGCATTGTTACTGCTGCCTACAGAATACGGTCCATTACCGCCACCTACTTTGTAGGTTGCCGCAGCACCCACGCCCACATTAATGGAACCGGCTGCAGTAGTGAATAATGGATCGACCGAACCAACCACAATTGGAATTTCAACCAGGGCACCAACGCTGTCTTTGATGGTTACTGTCGTTTTACCACCACTAACACCGGTCACTATAAAAGCATTATTGTTGAGCGTGACGACAGCAATCGACGTATTGTTACTGGTGGCGCTATAAACCAGGCTACCACCGCCGATAGTATAAGTAGCTGAGCCCTCGCCTACGCCTACCACGATGCCCGAAGACGGTGCCGACGTGAACAAGTCCACACCACTACCAATTGTCACGTCAATACTGACTGTGGCTCCCGCTCCATCCTTGACGGCAACCGTAGCTTTGCCGCCGGCGCCGCCTTTGATCGTCAAAGTGGTTCCACTGACAGTAACCGTTACGGCGGAAGAATTACTGGTTGCCGTGTAAGAAGGTACGCCACCGCCTATGTTATAGGTGCGCGTTTCATTGGGCGCAATTACCAAGGCAGAAGGTGCAGTAGTAAACAATGCGGTCCCGTTTGTATTGCCGGGTGAACCACCGCCACCACCACAAGCCGCCAGGCCGACCAGCAGTAATAATGCGAATACTTCGCGAATAAACTTCATCATGAAACACCTATAGTTAAACAAATTCGTAAAATTGGTACTAGCAGCTGTATACATTAGCAATTATTGCTTGTTATTGAATTTTTCAGCAATAATTTTTGGCGTAATGAATATTAGCAATTCTGTTTTATCGTTAGTACGGCCAGTTGTCTTGAATAAATTCCCAAATAATGGAAGATCGCCAAAGAATGGTACTTTCGTAACACTATCACGTTCGTTCTGCTGGAATATACCACCAAGTACAACGGTGCCTCCGTTTTCCACCAAAACCATCGTTTTTACTTCTTTCTTGTCGATTGCAAAGCCAGCCCTGGTTTCAATACCGACGCTATCTTTATGGACATTGACATCCAAAATCACATTACCGTCTGGCGTGATTTGTGGTGTCACTTCCAGTCTCAGGCTGGCAGTACGGAACACAATTGCCGTCGCGCCACTGGATGTAGCGATCTGATAAGGCAATTCTGTACCTTGTTCTATCGAGGCCTTAAGCTGATCAGCAGTGACTACCCTAGGGCTGGAGATGATCTTGCCTTTGCCATCTGCTTCCAAGGCGGACAATTCCAGATTCAGGAAACGGTTGGCAGCAGAAGAGAACAGACTCACCGCCAGGCTGCCTGGATTCAAACCATTGATACCAGTCGCCGGCAAGCTCACGAACTGTGAGTTCGGAATATAGCTGGAATCCGTTATTTTTGCCTGACCAGTCTGCTCACCAATACCCAGGTAATTACCGGTAAGGGCAGCCCGCTGATCACCCGACAACTGATAACCAACATCACCACCACGTACACCACGCAAATCAGTGAAACCCAATTTTGCACCAAGGGTTTTACTGAATTTATCATCTGCTTCAACAATCCTGGCCTCAATCAGCACCTGTTTGGAAGCAATATCCGTCTTCTGTATCAATTTACGGATTTCTTCCAGTTTGGATGCGATATCGGTAACAAACAGTTGATTGGTACGTGGCTCTATCACTGCGCTGCCACGTTTGGACAAAATACGGTTGGAGCTAGCACCATCGGCACCAAATACCAATTTGAACGCTTCTGCTTTCTGGTAGTTCAACTGGAAAGCTTCTGTTTTCAAAGGTTCCAGGTCAGCAATTTGCGCTTTTTGTTCCAGTTCCAGTTTTTCTTTGGTCAGCAATTCATCTTTCGGCGCAATCCAGATAACTGAACCGTTTTTACGCATATCCAGACCTTTGGACTGCATGATGATATCGAGTGCATGATCCCATGGCACATCTTTGAGGCGCAGGGTAATGGTACCGTTGACAGTATCACTGGCAATAATATTCAGGTTACTGACTTCAGCAATGATCTGCAAAATCGCCCGCACTTCAATATTCTGGAAGTTGAATGACAATCTTTCACCACGATAACCCTGAGTACCCTGGGTCAGTTTATTCGGATCTTCCTTGATAGGCTTCACTTCCACCACGAATTGCGTATCGCTCTGGTAGGCACTGTGTTCCCACAAACCGCTAGGCTCAATCACCATGTGCACATTTTCGCCATCCGCGGTGGTCGTAATTTTTTGGACGGGCGTACCAAAGTCAGCCACATCCACACTCTTTCTGAGCACTTCTGGCAAACCAACCTTGAGGAAATCAACGACGATTTTCTGGCCTTGCTGGCGAATATCCACCGCGACCTGATTAAACGGCAAATCAATGATGACCCGCCCTTCACCCCCTACGCCACGACGGAAATCAATATCCCTGAGATTCTTTTTACCCGCGATTGATGTGTCAGGCGTAGCTGGCAAGCCCTGGGAATTGACTGCTGTTGCAATCCCACCAGAACCATCAATGGTGATGATCAATGCATTGCCTTCGATCACCGTTGCATAGTTCAAGGCTTTGTTCATGTTGAACACCAGGCGCGAACGGCCACTGGCTTCAATCAGATTAATGCTGCGCAGGTCAGCGATATTGATGTCGAAAGCGGTCTTGCCGGTACTGTTGGTGATATCAGCAAAATCCAGCGCAATCCTGGCCGGGCTGGAAATGGAAAAGCCGACTGGCGCTTTCAATAAAGTGCTTTTGAAACCAATTTTGACGATGACATTGGAGCCTTGTTGGTTGGCAGTAACCGACTCGATAGAATTAATTTGCGCAAAAGCGGATTGGCAAAACGCCAGCATTACCAAAAAAATAAATCGCATCATCGTGGCGCCCCTTATACTTGTATTTATCAACGCATTCATTTCTTGGTCTCCTGCAACTCTAACTTAGCTTCGCGCTCCACCCAGTCACCCGCAGCATCCTGAACAATTTCCTTGAGGTCTATGGCGTCCTCATCAATTTTCGTAATCTTGCCAAAATTCTGTCCCACGTAACCACCTGCTTTAACTTGATAAACCGTTTTATCTGCCTGAATCAAGGCATACATCACCTTGTTTTTCTCTATGGTTCCAACCATTTTCAGGGAGTCCAGAGGGAAGCCTTCCAGCGCTTCGCGCCGCCTTTCCATGTCAGGCTTGAGACCATTAGCGGACTCTGCTTTTAATCTTGCCAGCACAACCAGTAATTTTGCCGGGTCAAAGGGATCGATACTGGATTTCCCCTCATAAGAAATAGGTACATACACTTTGGGCTCACTCAGTTTAGGTGTAATAACCTTGATTTCTTTTCTCTCAGCTTCCATCCAGGCTCTGATCTCGATCTCTTCGCTATCGCCACAGGCTGACAGCGAAGCAAGCATAGCTACTATAAGAGGTAATCTAAACGCAGTTTTCATCATTTCTTAGGCCCCTTTTTCAAACTGGCCTGCGTTATGACTTCATCTTTATTCAAATAACGGAAAGTTTTAGCGGTGACCTCCAAAGCAAGCCCCCCCTCTTTCACGGTGGTGATTCCCAGGTTATTCAAAGTCACAATCCTTGGCAATTTGGCGATATCTGCGACAAATTGTCCCAAATCATGATAACTGCCGGAAATTTTGATTGCGATAGGCAGTTCGGCATAGTAATCCTTAACGAATACATTGCCAGGCGTGAACGAATCAAACTGCAAGCCACGGCCAGTTGCTGCCTGGTTGATATCGGCCAGCAAAGCCGCCATCTCAGCTTGGCTAGGTAATTGCTTTTCCATTGTCGCCACATATTGAAGTACCAGTTTCCGCTGATCCTTCAAGGCATCAAGATTCACTGCCTGCGTCAATTTTTGCTTGTAATCATTCTTTAGTTTAACTTCTTCGGCCTTGCCCGCATCGATGGCTTCCAGTTGACCATCCCATTGCAAGAACCAGCCCAGAACCAACACCACGACAAGAATCGCAAATGCGGTTGCCAGTCTGGGCGCAATTGGCCACAGACCAGGATGAAGTCCACTTAAGTCTCGAAACTGCGAGCCAAAAGACTCGCCCATTTCATTCAGGTTAATCGCCATTTACAATTTTCCGTAACATTGCTAAAAAATACTATCAAAGCCTACTTGGCTTTATTGCCGCCCTCGGCGGCTTGCGATCCAGATTCTTCACGCTCCCTGGGTCGCTTGATTCCTACATTAATTGTAAAATCGTACACTTTCTTGGCATCCCGTCCGGTACCTATGCCTGTCGAGTGAATTCCTACCAAGTCAGGCTTGTACATCCAGTCCGATCTGCCACCCAGGTCACGAATATATTCAGCCACCCGGTCCTGGGACTGTGCATAACCCGTCAGGACGATGCGCTGCCCTTCCTGTTTCAGCGAGCGCAAATACACGCCTTCAGGCGTAAATTTGACCAACTCATCCAGCAGGAACACCGGCTGATTGCGATCACCCTGCAAATCCTCAACCGCTTGCTGACGCGCCTTCAATGCATCGATTTCCTGGCGCAAGGTGGCAATTTCTGCAATCTTCTCATCCAGTTTGACGTTTTCTTTCTTGATGAATTCATTGCGCTCGGTCTGTGCAGCTTGCAGACGCCCAAAGTAGGTACTCACAACGACCACAATCAAACCGCCGACGATGGCGGACAGCAGCAATAAGGTATAAAAATCGTTTTTAAGCTGTTTCCGCTTTTCTTCCCTGTGCGGCAGGAGATTAATCTTTATCATCAGCCAAATCTCCGCAAGGCCAAACCGCAGGCAACCATAAAGGCCGGCGCTTCGGTACGCAAGGTTTTTTCATTCACACCGGATCCCAGCTCCATACCCTTGAACGGGCTGATAACGGCGGTAGAGATTTTTGTACGTTCGGCAATGATATCCACCAGGCCGGGGATAACGGCACAACCACCTGTCAGGAAAATCTGGTCCACCCTGGTATAGGGCGTGGATGTGAAGAAAAATTGTATGGCACGCGTCACTTCTAATGCTGCGCTTTCAAGGAAGGGTTCCAGCAGCTCCATCTCATAACTGTCTGGCAAGTCACCGTTTTTCTTTTTGGCTTCCGCCTCGTCCAGCGACAAACCATAATTGCGAACGATGTCCTGGGTCAGCTGGCTACCGCCAAATTGCTGTTCGCGCTCATAAATGACATCGCCATTGAGCATGATAAAAATATACGTGCGCTTGGAACCGATCTGGAAAACCGCATAAATCTGGTCCTTACCCTCATCCGCCTGTTGTGATACCAGACGCGAAATCGCTGCCCGCGCTGCATAGGATTCGATATCCATGACTTTGGCCTGCATGGCAGCGGCCTGAATGACGGCAACACGATCTTCAATTTTTTCTTTTCTGGAAGCGGCCAGCATGACTTCCACATCATCAGAAGCATTTGCCGCCGGACCCAGCACACAGAAATCCAGACTGACTTCATCCATGGAAAACGGTATGTACTGACTGGCTTCGGACTCTACCTGCACTTCTAGTGCCTGTTCCGATAGGGTGCCAGGCAATATGATTTTTTTGGTAATCACAGCAGACGCCGGCATCGCCATGGCGACATGCTTTGCCGACGTACCACTCTTCTTCACGAGGCGGCGTACCGCATCCGTGACTTGTTCAATATTCTCGATGTTGCCATCCAGCACGGCCCCTTTGGGCAGTGGTTCTGAGGCATAGCGCTCCAGCCGATAACTCTTGTTACTTCCTTCCGAAAGCTCAACAAGTTTGATATCGAGAGAACTGATATCCAAACCAACAAGTGGTGGATTTTTTCTGCCAAGCAATGACGCCAGATCTAAAGCCAAGAATATCCCCTCACGATTACTTCATTATTTCAATTTGCACAATAAAAAAATATGCAAATCATTCACTTTCTTGGAGTAAATTCTCTTTAAAAACCGCTATTTACGAGACAATTATCCAAGCTTACATGAAATCCTAGCAATAAGCCTGACATTGGTAAAGCAATTTCCACGCAGCACTACCCATATACGTTGCCAAATATCCACGGCGTGGATGATTTTATGAAAATTTGCTTTCAATTTGCATCCATCTCAGGCCGATAGAAGGCGGCTATAATGTCTGCTGCTTTATTTACAATTAGCTCATATGCCTGATCAAAAAAAAGAAACCGACAATAAACAGTTGCCGCCAAAACGCACCGTTGGCAAGCTATTTGCCCGCATTTTACTCGGGACTGGCGGTCTTTTACTAGGATTGGCAGTTGCTGGCGTGTTAATTATTGGTTTTGCCCTGACTGTGGCTTACCCCAATTTGCCAGAACTGGACTCGATTACCAGCTATCGCCCCAAAATGCCGCTACGGGTTTTTTCTGCGGATAATATGTTGATAGGCGAATTCGGCGAAGAACGGCGCAATGTCGTGCGCTTCAAGGATATTCCTGAAATCATGAAAAAAGCGGTACTGGCGATTGAAGACGACCGTTTCTACGAACATGGCGGGGTTGACTATATGGGTATTACGCGCGCCGCCGTGCACAACCTGACCGGCGGAGCCAAACAGGGGGCGTCCACCATCACCCAGCAGGTAGCTCGGAACTTCTTCCTGTCCAGCGAACAGACCTTCAAGCGCAAGATTTATGAAATTCTGCTGGCCTGGAAAATCGAACAAAACCTCACCAAGGACCAGATTCTGGAAGTCTATATGAACCAGATCTACCTCGGTCAGCGCGCCTATGGCTTCTCTTCTGCTGCCCAGATTTACTTTGGCAAGGATTTAAAAGATGTCACCATCGCAGAAGCAGCCATGCTGGCTGGCCTGCCAAAAGCACCATCTGCCTATAACCCGGTCGCCAACCCCAAACGTGCAGCGGTCAGGCAACAATACATCCTGCAAAGGATGCGCAACCTTGGCTACATCACCGAAGCCCAGTATGAACAGGCTAAAAACGAAGAACTCAGAACCAAGACCGACAGTAGCGAATTTGGCATCCATGCAGAATATGTGACGGAAATGGCACGCCAACTGGTCTATGAACAATTCAAGGAAGAAACCTATACCCGCGGCCTGAACGTCTACACCACCATCACCAAGGCAGATCAGGACAGTGCCTACCTGGCACTGCGACGCGGCGTCATGGATTATGAAAAACGCCACGGTTATCGCGGCCCGGAAGCCATTATCACCATCCCGGAAAGCAAAGAAGCTGCCGAAGAAGCCATAGAAAAAGAACTGGCCGACCATACCGACAGCGATGACCTGCAAGTTGCCATGGTGCTGGAAGCAACACCCAAGCTGGTGCGTGCCGTGCTGGCAACCGGTGAAGAAATACGCATAGAAGATACCGGCTTAAGCTTCGCTGCTAGCGGACTGTCCACCAAGACCCCGGCCAACAAGCGCATACAGCGCGGTGCCGTGGTACGTGTCATGCTGGATGGCAAGACCTGGAGCATCACCCAGATGCCGGAAGTACAGTCGGCCTTTGTCGCTGCCAATACCACCGATGGTGCCATTCGTGCACTGGTAGGCGGTTTTGATTACAACCTCAATAAATTCAATCACGTGACCCAGGCCTGGCGTCAACCTGGCTCCAGCTTCAAGCCTTTCATTTATTCTGCTTCCCTGGAAAAAGGCTTGTCGCCATCGACCATTATCAATGACGAACCGATCAGCTTTGACGCCGGCCAGACCGGTGGCCAGGCGTGGGAACCCAAGAATTACGATGGTAAATACGAGGGCCCGATGACCATGCGTAAAGGCCTGACTAAATCCAAGAACATGATTTCCATCCGCATCCTGCACAGGATAGGTGCGAAATATGGTCAGGAATACACCAGCCGCTTTGGCTTCCTGCCAGAAAAAAATCCTCCTTACCTGACACTGGCGCTAGGTGCCGGTGCAGTTACACCTTTGCAGATGGCTGGTGCCTATTCAGTGTTTGCCAACGGTGGCTACAAGGTCAATCCTTACCTGATTTCGAAAATCACCGACACCAATGGCAAAATCCTGGTGCAGACCCACCCCGACCTGGCCGGTGATGAAAATAATCGTGTGATTGATGAGCGCAATGCCTTCCTGATGGACAGCATGATGCGGGATGTCGTCAAAATGGGTACCGCCACCAAGGCGCTGGTACTGAAACGTCCGGACATCGCCGGCAAAACTGGTACCACGAATGATTCTTTCGACGCCTGGTTCGCTGGCTACCAGGCCAAGATCGTGGGCATCGCCTGGATAGGCTTTGATCAGCCAAGAAACCTGGGTAACAAGGAAACCGGCGGTGGCCTGGCCCTGCCAATCTGGATAGGGTATATGCAGAAAATCCTGAAAGATTTCCCGATAGAAGAAAGGCCGGTTCCAAAGGGGATCATTGCGGTGGATGGAGATTACTACTATGCAGAAAATCCACCAGGGGTCGGCGTCACCACTCTATCCCCTCCGGTGACTATCATCGAAGAATAACTAATGTGTCTGTGACAGTCCTGCAAAGGACTGTCACCATCACCAATAGTCAGCCCTGCTGTTTCGCCACTGCAGACAAAGTGGCAAACAGTTCCGAGCCGTCACGGGTGTTCAGCCAGTGTTGCCCATTAAACTTGTAGTGGAAACCGCCACTGCGAGCCGCGACCCACATTTCCTGCATGGGTGCTTGGCTGTTGACGATGATTTTTGAACCGTTGTCGACAAACTCTATGGTCAGCACATTGCCGCTGCGGCTGCATTCGACATCGTACTCATCGTTTTCATAAGCCTGTTCAAACAATTCCTCCACTTGTCGCAAACAAGTATCTGCCAGCACCAGGAATTCGGATTCAGTCATGCTACACTCCAGCGTCTTTAAAAGTAAAACGCCATTCTATACGGTGTTACAGGATTGCAAGATGCGCAAACTCATACCCTTATTCTTCGTAATGACTTTAGTCACTGCCTGCGGCCAAAAAGGTCCTTTGATCATGCCAGCCAAACCGGCACCGCAGCCTGCCCAAAGCCAATCCTGATATAACCTAGATTCACTCAGACTCAAGCAAATTCAAGGCTGACGATGACGAGCGAATTGTTCTGGCTTGCTCAGTCTGTCTCCTTATCTTCATCCGGACGCAAGGCAATCGGGCTGGCAAAACCGGGGCGACATCCCTGCACGCCTTCAAATACGGCCCGTATGCTGGCCATGTCCTGCTCGCGGTCACCGGTCAGGTCCAGATAGTCGACCAGCGCCACTTCTTTTTTTACAAAATCAAAATAGGCACAACCTAAAGGCACTTTGGCGCTCATGGCAATATGATAAAAGCCACTGCGCCAATAAGGTTTGAGGCTGCGTGTTCCTTCCGGGGCAATCGCCATCCAGTACCAGTCGGCAGCATGCATTTTTTCTGCCAGCCGCGCTATGGCACCGGTTGAAACACCACGCTCCACCGGCTCGCCGCCCAGGTAACGCACAACGCGGCCTATGCTCGCCCCGGTCAGGCCTTCAAACAAGGAAGATTTGGCAATGAAATGGAAAGGCATGCCTATCGCCAGTTTGGCCAGTACACCGATAGGGAAATCCCAGTTGGAAGTATGCGGATACACCACAATCACCCCACGTGGCCCCGGCAAAGGGCGGTAACGTACGCGCCAGCCCAGCATTCCTAACATACCTAGTGCCAAACGCTGTGTCAGCCCCGGTAATGTCTTCTTTTGAAGTAAATAATCTGTCATGTTTTACATACGCCATACAGGGCCATGCCCCAAACCCCCGCGATTATGCAGCGAAGAAACAGGCAATGTAAAACAAGTTCCATGTGCACCTGCAACACCGATGCGATAGAAAAATCAGGCTCCCGTCACCACTACCGGATCACGTCCAAACCAGCGCCACCACAATCGCAGCATCAGCATGCCGGCGACGATCAGGCCAAACAATACCGGCTGGGAAAAATCATGTTTGCCCGATTTCATCCAGAAATAATGCAGCACACCCAAAGGAGCAATCACATACACCAGCTTATGCAAGAGCTGCCAGCGCTTACCGCCCAGGCGCTTGATCATGCCATTGGTGCTGGTCAGCGCCAACGGGATCAGCAAAACAAAAGCGATAAAGCCCACCGTGATGAATGGCCGCTTGATGACATCTTTCCACATTTCTTCGACATCAAAGAAATGGTCAAACCACAAGAATGTCGTGAAATGCAGCAACGCATAAAAGAATGCATACAGACCCAGCATGCGACGGCAACGTAGCAACCATGGCAGGTGCAGCAACTTGCGCAAGGGCGTCACCGCCAGCGTAAAGCACAGGAAATACAAGGTCCAATCACCGGTATTGCGGGTAATGAACTCGACTGGATTTGCCCCCAGCTTATCCAGAAATACAAAAGTCACCAGACGTATGAAAGGCAGCAAGGCCAGGATAAACAACGTGGTCTTGACATAGCTGACCTGCTTGTTCGTGATCAGCATATCAGTAGAATTTCTTCAAATCCATGCCCGTGTACAGGGATGCAACTTCGCTATAACCGTTGAACATCAGCGTCTTGCGCTTGCGTGCCAGGAAGCCGTCTTCGCCTATGCGGCGCTCGGACGCCTGTGACCAGCGTGGGTGATCGACATCCGGATTGACGTTGGAATAGAAACCGTACTCACTCGGTGCCGCCAGGTTCCATGCCGTGCGTGGCTGGTCTTTGGTAAAACGGATTTTGACAATGGACTTGGCCGATTTGAAACCATATTTCCACGGCAAGACCATGCGTACCGGGGCCCCATTCTGATTCGGCAATACTTCGCCATACATGCCAAAAGTCAACAAGGCCAGTGGATGATTGGCTTCATCCATGCGCAAGCCTTCCACATACGGCCATTCCAGTACCGGGCTACGCAAACCCGGCATCTGCTTCTTGTCGTCGAGGGTGATAAATTCAACGTAACGTGCATTGCCGGTAGGCTCCACCTTTTTGATCAGGTTGGACAGGGAATAGCCTATCCACGGAATCACCATGGACCAGCCTTCCACACAACGCAGTCGGTATATACGCTCTTCCAAAGGTGCCAGCTTCATCAGGCTATCCAGATCCAGCACCATCGGCTTTTTGACTTCCCCTTCTATGCTGATACTCCAGGGGCGCGGTTTCAGCGTATTCGCCATGACCGCAGGGTCGGCCTTATCGGTACCGAATTCATAGAAATTATTGTAAGTCGTCGCGTCCTTGTAGGCGGTTTTCTTTTCCATCAAGGCGTAGGCGGGATTGGCATTCGCTGCCAGTTTCTGGGCACCGGCAGTCTGGGCAAAGGCTTCACGGTTAGCCATTTCAAACAGTGCCGTACCGGCAACCGAACCCAATGCCATTTTGCGAATGAATTCGCGGCGCGCGTCAAACACGGCACGTGGGGTGATTTCGGAAGAAAAAGGCAGATCTATGCCATTGGGACTACGTTTAATCAGCATGGTGAACTCCGTGGTTGAGACTGGCAGAATAGTGATTGGACATCACTGTTCTGCCCTAGTTTCTCATGAGTCGCAGAATTCTGCTGATCCTTACAAATTAAAAATAGAACTTACAGCTTGCCGTAAGAATGCAGACCAGACAGGAACATATTCACGCCCAGGAAGGCGAAAGTGGTCACCAACAAACCTACCAGCGCCCACCAGGCGGCAACCTGGCCACGCAGACCCTTCATCAGGCGCATGTGCAACCAGGCCGCATAATTGAGCCAAACAATTAGCGCCCAGGTTTCTTTCGGATCCCAGGACCAGTAACCACCCCAGGCATCCGCCGCCCACAAAGCACCAAGTATGGTAGCAATAGTAAAGAAAGCAAAGCCGACTGCAATGGCTTTGTACATGACATCATCCAGCACTTCCAGCGCCGGCAGCCTGTCGACTAAATAACCCTTGGATTTGAGCAAATAAGCAACAGATACCATGGCTGCCAGTGCAAACGTACCGTAACCGATAAAATTGGCTGGCACATGAATTTTCATCCACCAGCTTTGTAGAGCAGGCAACAAAGGCTGAATTTCTGCCGCTTCGCGGCTGAACATATACCAAAGTAAAAACCCGACTGCGGCAGTAATAATCAACATGACAAAAGCACCTAATTGCCGGGTGCGGTATTGCTGCTCATAGTACAAATAAAACAAGGCAGTGATCATCGAAAACAAGATGAACACTTCATACAAATTCGATACCGGGATATGGCCGACATCCGCACCGATCAGGTAAGACTCATACCAGCGCACCAGCATGCCGGTAAAACCCATGACCACGGCAGCCCAGCATAATATGGAACCCACAGAGGCGCCAAAATTAGAACGGGCAATAAGACCGCCCCAGTAAAACAGGGTGGATAGGACAAACAAGGTGCTCATCCACAATATTGCGGACTGACTGGATAACAGATACTTCAGGAAAAATTTTTTGTCTGCCATCTCTAGCGAACCACCATATAACTGTATGGCCAGCAAACTCAATGCAGTCAAAATCACCATCAAGGTACGAACCGATTTCCAGTGCCAGCCCAGCAGGGCAAACGTAGGAGCAGCCAGCAAGACGATACCTTTTTCGTACACGTCCATATAGCTGCCAAAACGACTCAGGGCAATCAAAGATGCCATACACAGGGCCACCGCATAAAGCCAGTCGGCTATCGATAGCCGTTTAAAAAACCCCTGATAGGGCGTGTAATTCTGCGTGATGTCCATCATTTTTCCCCAGAGACCAGGCCAGCAGGCCATGTGCTTCATAGTGTAGTCGATTAAGCTGCGTTTGCTCGGTTATCTGCTTGCGTCTCTTGACCAGACCGCGTTGTCAGTTGCCGCAAATGTATTTTCAATTGCTCAAATTCTTTTTCAAAATCTAAGGTCTTTCTTTGCGAACTCAGGGCCATGAGGACATGTGCACCTATACCGTCATCCCTGATCCAGATCCAGAGGCGACGCTCGCGTATATAAAACATGGAAAACACGCCCATCACCAGGAACAAACATCCCAGGTAAACCACTTTCTTGCCCGGCGAGCGTGTAACTTGCAAGACCGACGCCTTGATCTCGTCAAAACTCGTCAATTGCAAAAATACCGGTGCACCATAGAAGTAAGAATCAGATATCGCAGCCGTCGCCGATTGCAAGAAGCGCGCATGCTTTTCATCCAGTTCCAACGCTGGCAAGCTGTCTTTTTCGCGTGCCACCATCCATAGATCCCACATGCTGCCATTCAAAATCTTCATGAACACATCGGCAGCCTTGGTCTGCTCTGCGACCGGTATCTGTTCCAGGAATTTGGAAATAGACACAAAACCCGCCTGCTGAGCGTCCCCGGCAAAAATGCTCAGGCTCTTCCTGGCCGACTCGGTCAATTGCAGTTGCACCTGCCCGGCATTCGCCAAGTTCGGCGGTAAAGCCCGTTTGGCATAGCGCTGGGCAGCCAGTTCACGCAATTCAGGGTTATTCACCGCTGCACGCAGGCGCATCCACTCCTTGACGGTATCTTCATCATCCGCCGGTATCCGCAGGTAGCGGAAGTCTTCTGACGGCGAATCTCGCGTACCGGCCAGTATCATATAGGCACCATCGATCAGTACCGACTGCATGTAGTTATGGAATTCCCTGGCCTGTCCCGTTTTGTCGCGCAGCTTATATTGCAGGCTGGGGCCGACATTTTTCAGGTCTTTGTTATTCGCATTTTTTGCCGCCGAACCCAGGTGCTTGTCGAGATTGGCACTGAATTGCTGGTTAAATCCCTGATTCGCATTGACTGCCCGCACATCCGAACCGTTGCGCGCCATATTCTCGACATTGAAGAGACGAAAGCCCGACCACTCTATAGAATAATCCGTACCACTGGCCATCTTCAAAGGTGTGGTGCCGCCGACTTCACCAGCGAGATCAAAGGTCTCTGCCGACGCGCCAGACATGGGGTAAGCCTTCAGCTTCAGGCGGCTGCCACCATCTTCAAAGCTGGATTGATAGACTGCAATACCCTTGTAAATCAGGGGATCATTGACCTTGATGGTGGAGGAAAATGATTTGCCAGTCTCGTGATCCATTACCTCGACATCACTGGCAAACAGCTTGGGCATGCCAGTAGAATAAAAATCAATCGTGAATTTCTTCAGCTTGATGGTGAATGGCAAATCCTGAATCAGCACCCCGGTAGCCTGCGGCAGGATGGCGGCATTGCTGCTGGCCCCCTCGGGTATCATGGTATTGCCACGGAAGCTGGGGTTCGCCAGCGACAACCTGTGTTGCTCGGGAATTTTGGCGATAACGCCACTGCCTTCAAATGGCACCTTGCCCATGAACCATTGCTGGAACCGGATAGGCAAATCGGAATCGAGCAAACCACCTACGCAGATAATCACAATCGCACTGTGGGCAAAGATATAACCCCATTTGTTGGCAGCCCCCTGTTTGGCAACGATCAGGCTGGCTCCCTCTTTTTCCAGAACCTTGTAGCCATAACCGACACGGCCCAGATGAACCAATGCACTGCTTATCACCTGGGTACGTGCATTGCTGCTATGCCACTCAGAACGGTGATGGAAATTGCGTAATGATTGCTCGCGTACATTGTCGCGCCAGCTACGCATATCTTTCACCATTTTCGGTGCATTGCGGATCAGGCACAGCGATGTCGACAACACCAGAAAAGTCATGATCAGCAAAAACCACCATGCTGAATACACCGAATACAAACTGAGCTTATTGAAAATCTCAAACCAGAAAGGGCCAAACTGGTTGACGTAATTCGGCATCGGTTCATTTTGCTTGAGCACCGTCCCGATCACCGAGGCAATCGCGATCAGGGTCAGCAAACTGATGGCAAAGCGCATGGAAGACAGTAACTCGACTGCCTCTGCCACCCACGCTTGCCGGGTTTGAATCTTTAAGCCACCAGTATCAGTGAGCTGCTCGCTATCTATCTTGTTGTCCATACCGTCCTGAAATCCACTAAGAACCTGTTTACGATCTGTAGCGAGCGTGCGTCAGCGGGGTCAGGGCAACAAAAACGCAGCGCAAAAAACGGAATGGTCTTTAGACCATGAGCATTTTGAGCAGCACATGAGCCCCGCGTGGACTCCGATTGCGCACGAGCTTAAGATCGTAAACAGGTTCTAAGAAAAAAGGGGATGGCATATTGCCACCCCCTCCCATGCTTCTTTATTTTTTGAATTACCTCAAGCCAGCGACATAATCTGCTACGGCTTTCATTTCATCTTCTGACATTTTCTTGGCTATCGTCATCATCTGCGCGCTATTGCCACGCGCACCGGTGATTTTTGCGCCATCCAGGCGTGTCGCATTCTGGAAGCCTGTCAGTTGGGCAATGGTGTAATCCTGATGTTGGCCAGCAATACGCGGGAATTGTGCCGGGATACCAGCACCGTTCGGGCTATGACAGCCTGCGCAGGCAGGAACATTCTTTTCAGCAATACCACCACGGTAGATTTGCTTGCCCAGTTCAACGATATCCTTGTTCTTGGCAGCACCTGGTTTGGCTTTTTGCGTGGACAAATAAGCAGCCACATTTTTCATGTCGTCTTCTGTCATGGCCTTGGCGAATACCGACATGACTGCATTCTTGCGCGTGTCGCTCTTGAATTCACTGAGTTGCTTTACCAGGTAGGCATCATGCTGGGCTGCCAGTTTAGGATTGGCAGCAATCGTAGAGTTACCAGCTGCACCATGGCAGGATACGCATGCAGTAATACCACGGGCAGCATCACCACTGCTATACAGGGCTTCACCCTTGACCGGGTCAGCTTTGGCTGGCTTGGCTGCTTCGTTGGCGTAGGCGACGGAAACAAAAGAAGACACCGCCATGACGGCGACGCTGAAAGACTTGGACAACGACAGGAAAGCACGGTTCATTCAAACACCCTGAGACTAAATAATGGAAATCTGCCCTAATGGCGACGCATAGCTGCTAAGTTAATGCCCATCAGAATGTGGCAAAAACTGGTATTGGATCATTGTTTTTATCGCTGCCCAATACCTAACCCCTTATTGTACAATAGCTTTCGGGCGTTTTTACTGCCTGATGTTGCATTTTTCCATTATTCCTTTCCTCTATGTCTATCCTCTGGCAAGCCCGCTTCTTTACCACGGTGAATCATCTCCGTGATCTTCCGCGTACTCATGTACCGGAAATTGCCTTCGCTGGCCGCTCGAATGCAGGCAAATCGACTGCAATCAATACCCTGTGCAATCAGAAAAAACTCTGCTTTGCCTCTAAAACACCAGGTCGCACCCAGCATATTAACTATTTTTCAATTGGCGGCGCCCATGTCGGCCAACATCGCAAAGATGAAACCCGGGTCGATGAAATCCGCGCCCTGCTGGTCGATTTGCCAGGCTACGGCTATGCCGAAGTACCGGGTGCGGCCAAACACCACTGGAATCAGTTGCTGGGGGCGTATGTGCAGCGCCGTACTCAATTGGCCGCCCTGGTATTGATCATGGATGCACGTCGCCCGTTTACCGATCTCGATATCCAGATGCTGGAATGGTTTGCCCCCACCGGCAGGCCCATCCATTGCATATTGACCAAGGCCGACAAACTCAATCGCAGTGAATGTACCGACGCCTTGCGCAAAGCCAAAGCAGTGCTCGACAGTTACGTGGATGATGAAGGGGCGCGGTTCCCGTTCAGCCTGCAATTGTTTTCTGCACTGAAACGCATAGGCATAGAAGAAGCCGATGCCGCCGTGCAACATCTGGTGGGTCTGGACCGTGATCCTGTCGTCGGTACCGTCGACGCCATTGATGCCATTGATACCGCCAATGCAATCGAGGAAACCATTGCGCCAGACGCAGCCGCCACTGACAGGCCGGCGGACGCAGAATAAAAAAACCCCGGCACATCAGGGCGTATTGGCCTGGTCTGTGCCGGGGTAATAACACCGTTACGAATAGGGGCGCACGGTGCCCGCTCAGGGGGAAAAGCGGTAGGCTTAGAGACAGGTCCCAACCTGTGTATTAAGATGTTGCAAGTTGAAAAAAGTTTCATTAACCTGCATAAAATTCTTTTCATTTCTTTATGTCGCCTAACCATGGCGCTTATTTATGTCTATCATCAAACCTGCCCACTTCCCTGCGATACGTATGCGCCGCATGCGCAAAGACGTATTTTCCCGCGCGCTGATGCGCGAAAACATGGTCACTGCGTCCGACCTGATTTATCCGGTATTTGTGATTGATGGCGTCAACCAGCGTGAAAAAGTCGCTTCCATGCCCGGTGTTGAACGGGTAACGGTTGACTTGTTGCTGGGCGTTGCTGAAGATTGCGTCGCACTTGGCATACCGGTACTGGCATTGTTTCCGGCGATCAACCCGCATCTGAAAACACCGGATGGCATTGAAGCCACCAATCCCAAAGGCCTGATCCCGCGTGCCGTCCGTGAACTGAAAAGTCGTTTCCCTGAACTGGGTATCCTGACTGACGTGGCGCTGGACCCCTACACCAGCCATGGCCAGGATGGCTTGCTGAATGCAGCCGGTTATGTACTCAACGATGAAACCACAGACATGTTGGTGCGTCAGGCCCTGGTGCAAGCTGAAGCAGGTGTGGATATCGTTGCCCCCAGCGACATGATGGATGGCCGTATCGGTGCCATACGCCAGGCGCTGGAAACCAATGACTTCATCCACACCCGCATCATGGCGTATTCAGCCAAATATGCATCGGCCTTCTACGGCCCTTTTCGCGACGCGGTAGGCTCGGCTGCCAATCTGGGCAAAAGCGACAAGGCCAACTACCAGATGGACCCGGCGAATAGCGACGAAGCCTTGCGTGAAGTCGCACTCGATCTGGCTGAAGGTGCCGACATGGTCATGGTAAAACCCGGCCTGCCTTATCTGGATATCGTGCGCAGGGTCAAGGATGAATTCAAGGTACCAACCTTTGCCTATCAGGTCAGTGGCGAATACGCGATGATCAAGGCAGCGGCCCAGAATGGCTGGCTGGATCATAACAAGACCATGATGGAAACCATGCTGGCATTCAAACGTGCCGGTGCCGATGGCATCCTGACTTATTTTGCCCGCGACGTTGCCAGATTGCTCAAGCACGCAGGCTGATCTGCTGCCATGTCTTCCAGCCTGCACTCTGTCTTGATCGTGCTGTTTGCCGCGCTCGCGATTGCGGGTGCGGAATTCAGTAGCACCATAGATGGCGCGCAATTCCTGCACTATGCATTCAAACCGCTGACCACGCTCGGCATCTTTTTTCTTGCCCTGCGGGCGCAACCGGCCATCAATGCGCGCTATCGCAAGGCGATCCTGGCCGGCATCCTGTTTTCGCTGCTGGGTGATATTTTTCTGATGCTGCCGGTCAGCGTGCTGGCCCAGGGATTTTTGCTTGGCCTGCTGAGTTTTTTATTTGCCCACCTGTGTTTTTTACGCGCACTCTGCAGCGATGCCAGATTCTTTACCAAACCGCTGGTCTTCGTTGCACTGACAGCACTCGGCGCGGCCCATCTGTTTGTGTTGTGGCCAGGCTTGCCACCTGCCATGCGCATACCCGTGCTTGCTTATGTCTGCCTGTTGCTGGCCATGTGCGCGCAGGCTATCAGTCGCGGCATCAGCCTGCGCACTGTCGATAGCCGTATGGCGATGAGCGGCGGCATCTGCTTCATGCTGTCAGATACCATTCTGGCGTATAACAAATTCTATACGCCGATCCCGCATTCTCCCTTGCTGATCCTTGGCAGCTACTACCTGGCGCTATGGCTGATTGCATGCTCGGTTCAATCATCTCACCCTCAACATCAGGATTAAGGCCGGGATCATGCATGAAAAAATCATCACTTTTGCCAGCCCGGTTTTTTTCTTGCTGATTGCCATCGAATTTCTGGTGGCACGAAAACGGCAAAAGCACCTGTACCGCATCAATGATGCCATCAGCAGCCTCAGCCTGGGTGTCATGAGCCAGATCACCGGCGTATTTTTGAAACTGTTTTCGGTCGGTGCCTATGCCTGGGTATTCAGTAATTTCGCGCTGCTGCAGTTGGACCCGGGCAGCGTCTGGGTCTGGATAAGCGGTTTGCTGCTGTATGATTTTTTATATTACTGGCTGCACAGGATGGGGCATGAAACCAATCTGCTGTGGGCCGCCCATGTCGTGCATCACCAAAGTGAAGCCTATAACCTGACCACGGCATTGCGGCAAACCAGTACCGGCCCGCTGTTCGGCTGGGTGTTTTATCTACCTCTGGCGATCATCGGTTTTCCAGTGCAGGTATTTGTCGTGATTGCCCTGATTGATTTACTGTATCAGTTCTGGGTGCATACCGAACAGATCAACAAGCTGGGCTGGTTTGACAGGGTCTTTGTGTCGCCATCAAATCACCGTGTTCATCACGCAGTGAATGACATCTATCTGGACAAAAATTACGGTGGCATCCTGATCATCTGGGACCGTCTGTTTGGCAGCTTTATCGAAGAACAGGATAGCGAGCCTGTCGTGTATGGCACACGCAGCCCCTTGCGCAGCTGGAACCCTTTGTGGGCCAATCTGGAGGTGTATAAGGCCGTCCTGCAGGATGCCTGGCACACCCGGCATTGGGCTGATAAATTCCTGATCTGGTTGCGCCCGCCAGGCTGGCGACCTGCCGATTTGCGTGCCCTGCCCCCGGCAAAACCATTTGATCTTGCACGTCCCCTGTTCGATCCACTGGTCAGCAACGCAGCGCTCGGCTATTGTCTGCTGCAATTTATTGCCCTGCTGCAGGCGGCGACCTATTTCTTGCTGGCCTTCAAATCCATGTCAGCCCTGAATGCCAGCGTCTACGCCGCCTGGTTGATATTCAGCTTATGGTGCCTGGGTGGCCTGATTGAAAAAGGCCGGTTTTACCTGATACCGGAAAGCCTGCGATTGATAGCGATTTTTCTCATGAGCATGCTGAGTGCCGACTGGTTTTACTCGTATGCGCTGTCAGTGACCGAGCAGGCGCTGCTCGCGGCTGCCTGCATTATTTCTCTCGGCGCATTGGGCTTCATTTTTTTACCTAAGAATACGCATGGACATCTTTCACATTAACGAAACCCAAACACTGTTGAATCCTGAAGACTATGCACAACTGGTGAAAACCGGTGGCTTTTTGTGGCTGGATGCGACACATGACGAAGTCTGTGCCAATCCCGAAGAATGGCGCAATCTGGTTGAGCAAATCAGCGGCACACAGATTTATGATCTGCATTTGAAGGACGTCAGAAACCAGAGCCATCCATCCTACTTCGATGCAACGCAGGATTACGAAATGGTCGTGTTTCGCAAGCTGACGCTGGCTGAAGAGCCGGCAGAAGTAAAAAATGGCAGCAAACGCAAGATGCCTGCGGCACTCAACAAACTGGCGACGACACCGGTGGCCTTTCTGCTGATGGAAAATGTCCTGGTAACCGTCAGGCCCACCCAAAGCCGCACCGTGGAACTGGCCAGGCAGCGTCTGCTTGACTACAAGTTCAAGGGTGAAAGCGCGACCACCCATGGTGGCCGGCTGCCGTCATCGCCGGAAGAATTAATGCTGCGCCTGTTGAATGCCATGGTCGACCAATACCTGGAACTACGCCACCCACTGACCCAGCAACTGGATCGCTGGCAGCATGCTTTGCTGGACCCGCGCCGCCCTTTCAATAACTGGATGGCCTTGCTGGATTCGCGTGTGGAATTGCGCAAGCTGGACAATCTGTGTGAAGAACAGCACGATGCCATGCAGGAATTGCGCGATCATATCGTCGACAACCATGATGGCAACAGCCGCGCCAAGGATTTGCTACTGGTACGCATCAATGATGTCATGGAACATATCAGCCGCGTTCTGAACCATGCGCGCCGCCTGGAAGCCTCACTGGAATCCGCCGTACAGATTCACTTTGCGGCCATGGCCCACCGTACCAGCGAAATCATGCGCACCCTGACCGTGATCACTGCCTTATTCATGCCCCTGACCCTGATCACCGGCATCTTTGGCATGAACTTTGAAGTCATGCCGCTGCTGAAGCATGCATCCGGCTTCTGGATCACCATGAGTGCCATGGCCGTCATCGTGGTGCTGTTGCTGATTTATTTCCGCAGCCAGCGCTATCTGGAAGACCAGGCCAGCAGGCGGCGTGAATAAGCTTGCCGAAGAACATTGCAGACCGGCGCCCCTGCCTCGTCTTACTGAATACGAAACTACATATAGAAACAAAACAGCATGCAAGAACATACTTTCCTCTGGCACGACTATGAGACATTTGGCGCTGTTGCGCGCCGTGACCGCCCGGCCCAGTTTGCTGCCATACGCACCGATGCAGAGCTGAATGAAATCGGCGAACCTGTCATGATGTATTGTCGGCCTGCGAATGATTTTTTACCCGATCCACAGTCTTGCCTGATTACCCATATCACACCACAGACCTGTCTGGAACGTGGCCTGCCCGAACACGAATTTGCAGCCAGAATAGAGCAAGCGCTCAGCCAGACCGGCACCATAGGCGTGGGTTACAACACCATCCGTTTTGATGATGAAATTACCCGCTTCATGTTCTGGCGTAACCTGATAGATCCGTATGCGCGTGAATGGCAAAACAATTGCGGTCGCTGGGATATCATGGACATGGTGCGTACCTGCTATGCGCTACGTCCGGAAGGCATCCACTGGCCACTGAATGATGAAGGCAAGCCCAGCTTCCGGCTTGAGCTGTTGACTGCCGCCAATGGCATTGCGCATGAATCAGCGCATGATGCCTTGTCAGACGTGCGGGCGACCATCGCCATGGCACGCCTGATACGCGAACGCCAGCCCAAATTATTCGACTTCTGTTTTGCACTGCATAAGAAGGACAGGGCCGCGGCAGAAATCGGCATGCCCTTGCTGGACAAAGCGTTCCTGCATGTGTCAGGCATGTTCCCGACCGACCGTGGCTGCCTGGCGGTGATGTGGCCACTGGCCATGCATCCGAAAAACAAGAATGAAGTCATCGCCTGGGACCTGGCCTATGATCCGTCCGAACTGGCAGGGCTGGATGTCGCCACCATACAGTTGCGCCTGTTCAGCAAGACCGATGTCCTGCCCGAGGGTGTGCAACGATTGCCGGTCAAAAGCATACATATCAACAAGTCACCTACTGTCATCGGCAATCTGAAGACCCTGTCGGCAAACATGGCCGCAAAATGGCAGATCGACATGCCTCTGATGCTGCAGCATGCAGAAAAAGCTGCTGCACTAGGCCCTGCTATCGCTGCTATATGGGAACAGGTGTATGCACGGCCTGAAGCCGCTGAAGCCGACGTCGATGAAGACTTGTACGGTGGTTTCGTAGGCAGTGGTGACCGTCGCCTGCTGAATGAATTGCGGCGCATGAAACCGGCACAACTGGCTAAAGCCAGCACTTCATTTCAAGACCCGCGCCTGACTGAATTACTGTTCCGCTACCGCGCCCGTAATTTTTACGACAGCCTGAGCACGGAAGAACAGCAAGCCTGGGAAGAACATCGCACTACACGCCTGCTGGATGGCGCAGGCAATGCCAGAACGGTGGAAATGTATTTCAACCAGATAGATACTTTGTCAGAAACAGCGGATGAAGCTGCGGAAGAGATTCTGGGTGCTTTATATGATTATGCCGAAATGATAGTGCCATCGCGTTGATTCACATCTGTTCTGTAAAAGTCAAAAAGCCACGAAAGATCTCGTGGCTTTTTGTTTATCCGCAACTACCCTGATATAGCTTGGTTGGCTTATTTGTTTGGCTGCGGTGTGATACGCAGATAAGGACGTGGTGCAGTGTAACCCTTAGGATATTTTTGCTTGATGACGTCTTCATCCTTGATCGACAAAGGAATGATGACATCATCGCCGTCACGCCAGTTGCCCGGTGTGGCGACGCTATAACCGTCTGTCAGTTGCAGTGCATCGATCACGCGCAAGACTTCGTCAAAATTGCGGCCGGTGGTCAAAGGATAGGTAATGATCAGGCGGATTTTTTTATTCGGATCAATGATGAACAGCGAGCGCACAGTGACCGTCTCGGACTGATTCGGGTGGATCATGTCATACAGCGCAGCAACTTTCTTGTCGGCATCAGCAACGATGGGGAAACCGACCACGGTGTTTTGCGTATCCTCGATATCCTTGATCCATTTCACATGGGATTCGGCATTATCCACAGACAAGGCAATCGCTTTGACATTGCGTTTATCGAATTCAGGTTTCAGTTTCGCTGTCAGGCCTAATTCTGTGGTGCAGACTGGTGTGAAATCAGCCGGATGTGAAAACAGGACAACCCAGGAACTGCCTGCCCACTCATGAAATTTCAATGTCCCGATAGAGGATTCTTGCTCGAAATCAGGGGCGATGTCACCTAAACGCAAAGTCATATTTTTCTCCAAAAAGAAACCAGAGTTTGAATATAGCCTCTGTATCATCGCGATTCAAGGATAGTTTTGTTGAATGCTTATACCTATCCCTGAATATGCGCGGCAGTCCGCTTATTTGCCTTCAACGCGTTGCAGTGAAGTAATAAATTTCTCTGCATCCTGGTAACCGATAACACGTTTCCCCTGGACCTCTGCGCCTTGTCCATCAAAGAAAATAATGCCTGGTGGCCCGAACAGATTGAAGCGTTTCAGCAGGGCTTTGTCATCTGCATTATTGGCAGTCACATCCACTTGCAGCAAGAGCATGGTGTCGAGTCTGGCCTTGACTTTGGGATCGGTGAAAGTCAGTTTTTCCATTTCCTTGCAGGACACACACCAGTCAGCATAAAAATCCAGCATGGCGGTTTTGCCTTTGGATTGTGCCAGTGCCGCATCCAGCTCGGCAACATTGCGCACACGCGTGAAAGTTACGCCATGTGTCTGACCGCCGTAGAGGTGAGCAAGCGGGGAAAATACATCACGGCCACCAGTGGTAACACCGATCAATTGCACGGCACCCACCAGGATAAAGATGATCGATACGGCTTTGAGCAGCATACCGCTGCGCTGGAAAAATAATTGATAAACGGCATAGACTATCAGCAAGATGGCCCAACCGAGCATTTGCGTCCAGACCGGGATAACCGGACTGACCATCCATAAAGCCAGGGCTATCATCAGGACACCAATGAAGTGCTTAATGCTTTCCATCCAGACACCTACGCGCGGCAACAAACTTCCAGCAGACAATCCCAATAGCAGCAGCGGGGTACCCATGCCGATTGCCATGACAAACATGGCTGCACCACCTACCAGCACGTCACGTGTCTGGCTTATATAGACCAAAGCGCCGAGCAATGGGGCGGTGACACAAGGGCCAACAATCAATGCTGAGATAATGCCCATTAAAAACACGCCAAACAATTTGCCGACTCTATTATTGCGGGTCTGACCTTCAGAAACTTCTGTCAGCCTGGTCTGTAAAGCTGCTGGCATTTGCAACTGATAGACATCGAACATGGATAAAGCAAAGCCAACCAATATCAGTGAGAATGTTCCCAGTACCCAGGCATTTTGCAGTTGCGCTGCCAGGCTCTCACCAGCCAGGGCAGCAGCAATACCGAATCCGGTGTATAAAACAGTGGTACCAAGCACATAAGCGAACGACAGCAAAAACCCCCGGCTACGTGTAACGCTGGTACCTTCACCAACAATGATAAATGAAAGAATAGGTACCATAGGCAAGACACACGGCGTCAACGACAGACCGAGACCGAGAATAAAGGCGAGTGGCAAAATGACCAGCAACTTCCCACCTTTGAGCGCCTTGCTGATGCCTGAACTTTCATCATCAGAAGACTCTGTTGCCGGCTTATTTGCAACTATTTCGGTACTAGTTGCTGGTGCTGCACTAGCAGATGATGATCCAGCTGCCGTACTGGCGATCTGCAATTTAATCGGCGTTTCCATTGGCGGGTAACACAACCCGGCATCAGCACAACCCTGACGTCCCACTTTAAGCGTGAAGTCCGCAGTCGCCTGCACAGGCACACGGACCACCACGGACTTTCTGTAGGTTTCTACGTCTTTCTGGAAGGTTTCATCAAACTTGACTTTGCCTTTAGGCAGTTGAACCTCACCCAGCTTGGCGTCATCTGAACTGAATTTGAAACGTTCACGATACAGGTAGTAGCCATCTGCGATCGTAAACGTGACTTCGGCGATGCCTGGTTCCACCATTTTGGCAGACACCTTGAAGGCTTCTTCCGGATCGAGGAAATCCTCGGCCATACTGAACGGTGTCAGCAGCAGCGCAAAAACCAATGCACTCAGGCGTAGCAGTTGGGCAAACACGACAAAAGAGGCAGCAGATCGCTGTAGCGGGAATGAGTTCATGGCGTTTCAGTTTCTTTTCTTACCCACCCCAGATAGGCTGGCAGCCCGGCCACCAGGGGGGTGGCAATAATTTCAGGTAATTCGTAAGGGTGCTTGTTCTTTATTAATTCTTCCAGCTGTGCATAACGGGCTTGTGTCGTCTTGATCATTAACTGGACTTCAGTTTCTGCCTGTTGCTGGCCATCCCAGTTGTAGATGGACAATATATCAGAGGAAATGTTCACACAGGCAGCCAATTTCTGCGCGACGATCTGGCTGGCCATGCGCTTTCCGGTTTCGCGGTCAGGCACATTGGTGAATACCAGTATCAGGCTTTGCGCATCCATGTTGGCTCTCCAATTTCATTCTGATAACAGTTGCAGGTCCAGCCTTCTCCTGGAGCGCGTTCACATTCATCCCGTGGACAGGTATTGGTCGGCACAGAGTGCTTTGCATTACACGCAATGCGGAGAATAAGCTGACAGGTAAAAAGTAAAAAGCCGTTCAGTATAAACTGAACGGCTTTTCAAGACCGGGACATTGCTGTCACCGGTGCATTACTTAAGACTAATTACTTGAGACTACTCAGCAACTGGTGCATCAGCTGCATCGACGCCTTCTGGACGGTCCAGCAGTTCAACGTATGCCATAGGAGCATTGTCGCCGACGCGGAAACCCATTTTCAGGATGCGCAGGTAGCCGCCGTTACGATTTGCATAACGTGGGCCCAGTTCAGCAAACAGCTTGACTACCATTTCGCGGTCGCGCAAACGGGAGAAAGCCAGACGCTTGTTAGCCAGTGTGTCTGTTTTACCCAAAGTCAGAATCGGCTCGATAACGCGGCGCAGTTCTTTGGCTTTTGGCAAAGTTGTTTTGATGGCTTCGTGACGCAACAGGGATACTGTCATGTTGCGCAGCATTGCCAGACGGTGGGAAGAAGTACGATTCAGCTTACGTAAGCCGTGACGATGACGCATGGTATTTCCTTTCAGATTTAAATGCCAGCTCTTCTATCGATAAGCAAACTCATCGCGGGCCGGTAATTATTTTTACTACGGTTAAAAAACGAGCAGGCTGTCTCAGCCCACTCGTTGTGACAAAATTACTTTTCCAGGCCAGCTGGTGGCCAGTTTTCCAATTTCATGCCCAAAGACAAACCACGGGAAGCCAGAACTTCCTTGATTTCGTTCAAGGACTTGCGACCCAGATTTGGTGTCTTCAACAGTTCATTTTCGCTACGCTGGATCAGATCACCAATGTAGTAAATGTTTTCTGCTTTCAGGCAGTTGGCTGAACGTACTGTCAGTTCCAGATCATCGACTGGACGCAACAGGACAGGATCAACTGCAGGTGCACGGGATGGGGCTTCAGCAGCAGCTTCAGTACCTTCCAGGGCAGCGAAGACATTCAATTGATCAACCAGCACACGGGCGGATTGACGAATTGCTTCTTCGGGAGAGATAACGCCGTTGGTTTCAATATTGATAACTAGTTTATCCAGATCGGTACGTTGTTCAACGCGGGCAGATTCCACTGCGTAAGAAACACGACGTACTGGAGAGAAAGACGCATCCAATATCATACGACCGATGGTTTTGTTCGCATCTTCAGACAGACGGCGAACGTTACCTGGCACATAGCCACGGCCTTTTTCTACCTTGATCTGCATGTCCAGCTTACCGCCGGCTGTCAGATTGGCGATCACGTGATCCGGGTTGATCAGTTCTACGTCATGCGGCAGATCGATGTCGGAAGCCAATACAGCGCCTTCGCCATCTTTTTTCAATGTCAGTGTAACTTCATCACGGTTATGCAACTTGAAAACGACGCCTTTCAAGTTCAACAGGATGTCAACGACGTCTTCTTGCACGCCATCGAGGGAAGAATATTCGTGAACCACACCAGCGATAACTACTTCAGTCGGTGCATAACCAACCATAGTGGACAACAGCACGCGACGCAGCGCATTGCCCAGTGTATGGCCATAACCACGTTCAAAAGGTTCCATCACGACTTTAGCGTGACCGGCACCCAGCATTTCCACATCAATGATACGTGGCTTCAACAGATTGTTTTGCATGAAATGTCCTTTTCAATACCCTCGGTTCGTTACACCGATAAGGCTGACGGCATTAAAGAAAAAAGCCTGCCTGTCGCTAAACAGGCAGGCGGTGAAACTTGAATATTAACGAGAATACAATTCAACGATCAGGGATTCGTTGACATCGTGAGCGATGTCGCTACGATCTGGCATGGACTTGAAAGTACCTTCCAGTTTCTTCGCATCAACAGCTACCCAGGAAGGCATGCCGGATTGTTCTGCCAGGGACAGTGCTTCAGCGATACGAACTTGTTTCTTGGCTTTTTCACGAACAGCGATGACGTCACCAGATTTAACCTGGTAAGAAGCGATGTTGACAACGATACCGTTGACTGTGAATGCCTTGTGGCTTACCAGCTGACGTGCTTCAGCGCGTGTGGAGCCGAAGCCCATACGGTAAGCAACGTTGTCCAGACGGGATTCCAGCAATTTCAACAGGGTTTCGCCTGTGTTGCCTTTTTGACGGTCAGCTTCAGCGAAGTAACGGCGGAACTGACGTTCCAAAACGCCGTACATACGTTTAACTTTTTGCTTTTCGCGCAATTGATTACCGTAGTCAGAGGTACGAGCACCGGAAGTGCGACCATGTTGACCTGGTTTTGCGTCCAGTTTGCATTTGGAGTCGAGGGAGCGACGTGCGCTCTTCAAGAACAGATCCGTGCCTTCGCGACGGGAAAGTTTTGCTTTTGGTCCGATATAACGTGCCACGATATTTTCCTTGTAAATGACGTAATGTTTTCTACACTACGCTAGTCTGATCTGCCTGCAATCAGACGGTGGTCTTAACAACAAAGACGGTGTCTTTGTAAATTCTAAAATTTTCACAACACAAAACCCGCCAACGAAATGGCGGGTCTGCATTCTAACGGAGATTCCGTCAGAACGCCAGCAGAGAATAAATCCCGCTTAGTATTCCAGCTTAGATACGACGACGCTTTGGAGGGCGGCAGCCGTTATGTGGCACTGGAGTAACGTCTTGAATCAGGGAGATCTTGATCCCCAGATTGTTCAAGGCGCGTACTGAAGATTCGCGACCTGGGCCTGGGCCTTTGATACGAACTTCCAGATTTTTGATACCGCATTCAACAGCCACTTTACCAGCTGCCTCTGCTGCAACCTGCGCTGCAAACGGAGTAGACTTACGTGAGCCTTTAAAACCAGCACCACCGGCAGTTGCCCAAGACAACGCATTGCCTTGACGATCAGTGATCGTGATGATGGTGTTGTTGAAAGAAGCGTGAACGTGAGCAATACCTTCTGCAACGTTCTTTTTAACTTTCTTACGCGCACGTGCTGCTGCAGCGTTATTTTGAGCTTTTGCCATAATGTTTTCCTTGGATCCGGGCTAGCCTGGATTATTTCTTCAAAGATTGCGCTGCTTTACGTGGACCCTTACGAGTACGCGCATTAGTGCGTGTACGTTGGCCACGGCAAGGCAAGCCTTTACGATGACGGAGACCACGGTAGCAACCCAAGTCCATCAAGCGTTTGATGTTCATGGACAGTTCACGACGCAAGTCGCCTTCGACGATAAATTTACCGATTTCGTCGCGAAGCTTCTCGAGTTCGTTGTCATCCAGATCTTTAACCTTTTTATTGGTCAAAACACCTGTTGCGTCACAGATTTTCTGTGCGCGTGGACGGCCAATACCATAGATAGCTGTCAAGCCGATTACGGTATGCTGATGATTTGGGATATTAACCCCTGCGATACGTGCCATTCGTTATTCCTCGTTCAATAACGTTAATTAACCTTGGCGCTGCTTATGGCGTGGTTCTGTGCATATAACACGAACAACACCCTTGCGCTTGATGATTTTGCAGTTGCGGCAGATCCGCTTAACTGATGCGAGAACTTTCATTTTTGCCCTCTTTCCTTCTAGTTCATTTTAAATTTACTTGGTACGGAACACTATTCGCGCCCGGCTCAAATCATAAGGCGTCAATTCCACTGTCACCTTATCACCTGGAAGAATACGAATATAGTTCATTCGCATCTTCCCGGAAATATGGCCAAGTACAACATGCCCGTTTTCCAACTTAACTCGAAATGTTGCATTCGGAAGATTCTCCAGAATCTCGCCCTGCATCTGTATAACGTCGTCTTTTGCCATTCGATCTGCTGTCCCCTGGGCGATTACCGTGAAGGAATCCCGCCCTTGAAATTTGCTTTACGAAGAAGCGAATCATATTGCTGGGACATCACATAGTTCTGTACCTGCGCCATAAAGTCCATGGTAACCACCACGATAATCAGCAGAGACGTTCCGCCGAAATAGAATGGTACTTTCCACTTCGCAACCAAAAATTCTGGCAACAGACAAACCAGCGTAATATAAATCGCACCAGCCAGCGTCAAGCGCATCAAAATCTTGTCGATGTAGCGAGCGGTCTGGTCACCAGGACGAATCCCCGGAACAAACGCACCACTTTTCTTCAAGTTATCAGCGGTTTCCTTGCTATTGAATACCAAAGCGGTATAGAAAAAGCAGAAGAAGATGATCGCTACTGCATACAACAAAGCGTGTATCGGTTCACCAGGCGCCATCGACGCAGCCAAATCTTTCAGGAAGGTAACTACACCACTCGTTGAAGACTCAGCACCCTTGGTAAACCAGCTGGTGATCGTCGCCGGGAACAAGATAATGGAAGAAGCAAAAATGGGAGGAATGACACCAGCCATATTCAACTTCAGCGGCAAATGACTGCTTTGCCCGCCATACACTTTATTACCCACTTGACGCTTGGCGTAATTCACCAGAATCTTGCGTTGACCACGCTCGACATACACCACTGCAAACGTTACTGCCGGAACCAGGACACAGATCACCAGTGCCGAGAAATTACCTATCTGACCGCTACGTACCAATTCAAACAGATTACTCAAACCACCAGGCAAACCTGCCGCGATACCAGAGAAAATGATGATGGAGATACCATTTCCCAGACCGCGTTCAGTGATTTGCTCACCGAGCCACATCAGGAACATCGTACCTGTCACCAGGGACACTACCGTCGTAAAACGGAAAGCGAGACCCGGATCTATCACCAGATTAGCCTGACCTTCCAGACCAAATGCAATAAAGTAGGCTTGCACAGTTGCCAGCAACAAGGTGCCATAACGCGTATATTGCGTAATCTTTCTACGACCGGATTCGCCTTCTTTTTTGAGGGCTTCCAGTTGAGGAGAGACGATCGACATCAACTGCATGATGATCGAAGCCGAAATATACGGGGTGATACCGAGCGCAAAAATTGCAAAGCGCTGCAGCGCACCGCCTGAAAACATATTAAACATACCCAGAATACCGCCCTGGTTTTGTTTAAACATTTCAGCTAGCACATTTGCATCAATGCCAGGTACAGGAACATGTGCACCTATCCTGTAGACAACCAGTGCCGCCAGCAAGAACCAGAGTCGCCCCCAGGGAAACCCACTTGCGGCACTTTTATTTTGTTGTGGAGATGTTGCCAATTAATGCTCCGGTTGTCTGCTTTGAATTAAGCGATTGTGCCACCAGCAGCTTCGATTGCAGCTTTAGCGCCTTTAGTGACGATCAAACCGTTCAAAGAAACTTTTTTGGTAATTGCACCAGACAAAATGACGCGGACTACACGTGCCAGTTCAGAGACTACGCCGGCTTGTTTCAAAGCCAAAACGTCGATGTCTGTCACTGGCAGGTTTTCCAGGTCTGTCAGGCGAACTTCTGCTTTATACGGTGTTGCCAGTGATTTAAAACCACGTTTTGGCAAACGACGTTGCAGAGGCATCTGACCGCCTTCAAAACCGACTTTATGAAAGCCGCCGGAACGGGACTTTTGACCTTTATGGCCACGACCCGCTGTTTTACCTAAGCCTGAGCCGATACCGCGACCAACACGACGTTTGTAGTGTTTTGCGCCATCAGCTGGCTGGATTGTATTCAATTCCATAATTTGCTCCGATCGAAAACCAAACGGCTTACGATACAACCTTCACAAGATACGAGACTTTATTGATCATGCCACGTACTGCTGGTGTGTCTTCCAATTCAGAAACTGAATTGACGCGACGCAGACCCAGGCCACGTACAGTTGCACGGTGATCCTGGCGTGTGCCGATCAAACCTTTAACCAATTGCACTTTTACTGTCTTAGACATGAGGTGCTCCTTAACCGAGAATTTCTTCAACAGTTTTGCCACGCTTTGCAGCGATTTCAGATGGAGTACTCATCTTGGCCAAACCATTCAAAGTTGCACGAACCATGTTGTAAGGGTTAGTGGAACCGTTGGATTTCGCCACGACGTTCACAATACCCATTACTTCAAAAATCGCGCGCATTGGACCACCAGCGATAACGCCAGTACCTTCTTTTGCCGGAGAAATCATGACGGAAGATGCGCCGTGCTTGCCAGTAACGGTGTGTTGCAAAGTACCGTTCTTCAAAGTCACTTTAATCATCTTGCGACGTGCTTCTTCCATCGCTTTTTGTACGGCTACCGGAACTTCTTTCGATTTTCCCTTGCCCATACCGATACGGCCATCGCCGTCACCAACGACTGTCAACGCTGCGAAACCCATGATACGACCACCCTTAACCACTTTGGTTACGCGGTTGATCGCGATCATTTTTTCGCGCATGCCATCATCCGGCTTGTCGGCTGCTGTTTTTGCTTGCATTTTTGCCATGACAAATTTTCCTTAGAACTTCAAGCCAGCTTCACGGGCTGCTTCTGCAAGCGCCTTGACGCGACCGTGGTAACGGAAACCGGAGCGGTCAAACGCAACTTCGGTAACCCCTGCTTTGATTGCCTTCTCCGCAACACGTTTGCCGACCAAGCTCGCTGCAGCAGCATTGCCACCCGCACCAGACTTGCCAGCCAACTCTGCACGTACTTCTGCCTCTACGGTAGAAGCCGATGCCAACACTCTGGCATCTGGGCCAATGATGTTTGCATAGATGTGCAGGTTTGTGCGGTGCACGGCCAGGCGGTTCACTTTGAGTTCTGCGATCTTGGCACGGGTTTGACGTGCGCGGCGCAGACGTGATTGTTTCTTGTCCATCGTCAACCCCTATTACTTCTTCTTGGTTTCTTTAATCACAACCACTTCGTCCGCATAGCGAACGCCTTTGCCTTTATAAGGCTCTGGACTGCGGTATGCACGAACTTCAGCAGCAACCTGACCAACTTTTTGCTTATCAATCCCTTTAATCAGGATTTCAGTTGGTGTTGGTGTTGCACATGTAACGCCAGCTGGCATTGCGTGAACAACAGGGTGCGAGAAACCAAGAGACAAATTCAATTTGTCGCCTTGAGCTTGCGCTTTATAACCAACGCCGACCAAGCTCAGTTTCTTTTCGAAACCTTTGGTGACGCCGTTAACCATATTATTGACCAGGGCACGCAAGGTACCGCTCATCGCATTGGCTTCACGACCATCATTAGCTGGGGAAAAACTTAAAGTACCTTTGTCGTTCGCAACTGTCACCAAGCCATTCAATGCTTGGGTCAGCACGCCCTGTGGGCCTTTAATTGTAATCTGCTCTGTCGAAATGGTGACTTCAGCACCTGCCGGCAAAGCGATTGGCATCTTACCTACTCGAGACATCTTTCACTCCTTAGGCGACGTAGCAAATCACTTCGCCACCGACACCGGTTGCGCGCGCTTTGCGGTCAGTCATAACGCCTTTTGGTGTGGAAACGATCGCCACTCCCAAACCGTTCATGACACTTGGGATCTCGTCTTTACCTTTGTAAATACGGAGACCTGGACGTGATACACGTTCCAAGCGTTCAATAACAGGACGTCCTGCGTAATATTTCAAGCCGATTTTCAATTCGGACTTACCTGCAGTTTCAGAAACTGCGAAATCTTCAATGTAACCTTCGTCTTTAAGTACGTTCGCAATTGCGATCTTTACTTTGGAAGACGGCATCGCGACGACAGTTTTTTGAACAACTTGTGCGTTACGGATGCGGGTCAGCATATCGGCGATAGGATCGCTCATACTCATTGCTTATTCTCCTATTACCAGCTGGCTTTAGTCATACCCGGGATTTCACCACGCATGGCGACTTCACGGAGTTTAATACGGCCCAAACCAAACTTACGGAATGTGCCACGTGGGCGACCTGTCAAAGCGCAGCGGTTACGCTGACGAGTCGGATTGGAATTACGTGGCAAAGCCTGCAACTTCAGACGAGCAGCGTACTGCTCTTCTTCTGTCTTTGATTGGTCATCAATGATGGCCTTCAATTCGGCGCGCTTGCCAGCGAATTTCTTCACCAGGTCTGCACGCTTTTGCTCACGATTAATCAGTGCCAATTTTGCCATGGCGACCTCAGTTTCTGAACGGAAATTTAAATGCGGCGAGGAGCGATTTCGCTTCGTCGTCGGTCTTTGCTGTCGTAGTGATACTGATATTCATACCACGCAACGCGTCGATCTTGTCGTATTCGATTTCAGGGAAAATGATCTGTTCCTTGACACCGATATTGTAGTTACCACGACCATCAAACGCACGACCAGAAACACCACGGAAGTCACGTACACGTGGCAGCGCCACAGTGATGAAACGATCCAGGAATTCATACATCTGAGCGCCACGCAAAGTTACCATACAACCAATTGGATAACCTTCACGGATTTTAAAACCAGCGATCGCTTTGCGAGCTTTGGTCACTACTGGTTTTTGACCAGCGATCTTGGTGAGATCACCAACCGCATGCTCGATAATCTTTTTGTCAGCAATTGCTTCAGACAAACCCATATTCAGGGTGATTTTCAAGATACGTGGGACTTCCATGATTGACTTGTAAGCGTACTTTTGAGTCAATTCACCAACGATTTTATCTTTATATATAGCTTGTAGACGGGCCATGATGTTATGCCTTCACAACTTCGCCAGTCGACTTGTAGATACGGACTTTCTTGCCATCCACTACCTTGAAGCCTACACGGTCTGCTTTGCCAGACGCTGCATTAAACAATGCAACATTCGACACATGAATCGGCATCACTTTATCCACGATGCCACCAACTGCGCCAGTCATTGGGTTTGGTTTAACTGCCTTCTTGGCCACATTAACACCAGCAACAACAACGTAATCGCTATCGATGCATGTTTGCACCTGACCGCGCTTACCTTTGTCTTTACCCGTCAAGACGATGACTTCGTCGTTTTTACGAATTTTGTTCATCACAACCCCTTACAGCACTTCAGGAGCCAGGGACACGATTTTCATAAAGCGCTCAGTACGCAGTTCGCGTGTTACTGGGCCGAAAATACGAGTACCGATAGGCTCAAGTTTTGCATTCAACAATACCGCAGCATTGCCATCAAATTTGACCAACGAGCCATCTTGACGACGAACACCCTTAGCTGTCCTCACGACAACGGCGTTGTAAATTTCACCTTTTTTTACACGACCGCGCGGAGCAGCAGACTTAACAGTGACTTTGATTACGTCACCAATACCCGCATAACGACGCTTGGAACCGCCCAACACTTTAATGCACAAAACTTCGCGCGCACCAGTATTGTCAGCCACTTCCAGCCGGCTTTCTGTTTGAATCATAATGTTCTCTTTCCCAACTTAATCCACACAACTTGCACTATGCAAATTTGTAGTCAGTCTTGGTCCTGCCAGCTAACCCCTACATAACCTACAATGCACGAGCCAACTGATTAGGTGGACGATTTTTTAACCACTTTCACAACAGGAGGGCGTTGCGAAAGACATTTAGGCTGCCACTCGCTTACTTTGCAAATGACAGCCCATTATTATTACACCAAAAAACGATTTGTGCAATAAATTTATACTACTTGTGCGACTTGAACCACACGTGTCACTGTCCAAGCTTTAGTCTTGGAGATAGGACGACCTTCTTGAATTTCAACGGTGTCGCCAGCCTTTGCCTGGTTTGCTTCATCGTGCGCGTGGTACTTTGCACTACGGACGATGATCTTGCCATACAAAGGATGCTTGACGTGACGTTCAACGACCACTGTTACGGTCTTGTTCATCTTGTCCGAGACAACCTTGCCAATCAATGTGCGCTTCAGTGCGACTTTAACTTGATCGTTCATTATTTGGCATCCTTCTGGTTCATGACGGTTTTTACACGTGCGATGTCACGACGAACTTTTTTCAACTGCGAAGTGTTAGTCAGCTGTTGCGTAGCAATTTGCATACGCAGGCTGAATTGTGCCTTCAGCAATTCATTCAGTTCTTTGGTCAAAGCCGCCTGATCCTTACCTTGGAGTTCAGATACTTTCATTTACAACTCCTATTATTGGCCGACTTGACGGACGACGAACGTAGTCAACAGCGGCAATTTAGCTGCAGCCAAGCGGAACGCTTCGCGTGCCAGCGTCTCATCGACACCATCCATTTCGTACAACATTTTGCCTGGTTGAATCTCGGCAACGTAGTACTCAGGATTACCTTTACCATTACCCATACGGACTTCCGCTGGCTTCTGGGAAATTGGCTTGTCCGGGAAAATGCGGATCCAGATACGACCACCGCGTTTAATGTGACGTGTCATTGCACGACGCGCAGCTTCAATCTGACGCGCTGTGATACGACCACGGCCAACCGCTTTCAAGCCAAACTCACCGAAGGAAACTGCTGTACCACGAGTATGCGAGATACCCTTGTTACGGCCTTTCTGTTCCTTGCGATATTTTCTGCGTGCTGGTTGCAGCATGATTATTCTCCTGCTTTCTCAGCCGGGGCTGCAGCGTCAGCTTTTGCGCGTACGCGCTTGGCTGCCGGGGCTGCTGCGCCGGTCGTCGGTGTTTGTCCTTCAGGACGCTTGGCGCGTGGACGGCTATTTGGCTTGCCATCATCACGACGTGGACCACGACGTTTTTTGTCGTCTTCCGGTGTCGATTCGATAACAGGCGCATCGCCATTTGCCAAACGATCGCCTTTGTAGACCCATACTTTTACGCCAATGATGCCGTAAGTTGTGGATGCTTCGCCAAAGCCGTAGTCGATGTCAGCACGCAGAGTATGCAGAGGCACACGGCCTTCGCGATACCATTCTTTACGTGCGATTTCGATACCGTTCAAACGACCACCAGACATGATTTTGATACCTTGCGCACCCAGGCGCATTGCATTCTGCATCGCACGTTTCATGGCGCGGCGGAACATGATGCGTTTTTCCAGCTGTTGAGCGATAGAATCAGCGATCAATTGCGCATCGATTTCTGGCTTGCGGATTTCTTCGATGTTGACGTGCACTGGCACGCCCATCAATTTCGACAACTCAGCTTTCAATACTTCAATGTCTTCGCCTTTTTTACCGATTACAACGCCTGGACGGGAGCTATAAATAGTAATGCGTGCGTTTTTGGCAGGGCGCTCGATAACGATGCGGCCTACAGACGCGTTTTTCAGTTTCTTCTTCAGGTATTCACGTACCTTCAGATCTTCGATCAGCATGCCGGCAAAGTTACCATTGCCAGCATACCAGCGAGAAGACCAGTTACGTGTTACTGCCAAGCGAAAACCGGTTGGATGTATCTTCTGTCCCATCGTGACTCCTTAGTTACCGACAGTCACATAAATGTGACAGGATTGTTTAGAGATACGATCACCACGACCTTTTGCGCGTGCTGTAAAACGCTTCAAAATCGCACCTTTTTCGACATAGATAGTCTTTACTTTCAGCTCATCGATATCCGCGCCATCATTGTGTTCGGCGTTTGCAATTGCAGACTCCAACACTTTCTTGATGATCGCAGCACCTTTTTTAGGGCTGAATGCCAGGATATTCAATGCCTGATCTACTTTTTTACCGCGAATCAGGTCAGCCACCAGGCGACCTTTTTGCTCAGACAGACGCACACCGCGCAAATTTGCTTTAGTTTCCATCATCGGTCCTTATCTCTTAGCCTTTTTATCGGCAGCGTGACCCTTGAACGTACGGGTCAGCGCGAATTCGCCGAGCTTGTGACCAACCATGTTTTCGGAAACATAAACTGGTACGTGTTGCTTACCGTTATGAACCGCAATGGTCAAACCGATGAAGTCCGGCATAATTGTCGAACGACGGGACCAAGTCTTGATTGGCTTTTTGTCTTTAGTCGCTTGCGCGGTTTCGACTTTCTTCACCAGGTGGGCGTCGCAAAACGGCCCTTTTTTCAATGAACGTGTCATGTTTTATCCCTTATTTCTTGCCACGGCGTGAGACGATCATCGAAGTAGTGCGCTTGTTGCGACGTGTCTTCTTACCCTTGGTTTGCTGACCCCATGGTGATACTGGGTGACGGCCGGCTGCAGTTTTACCTTCACCACCACCGTGCGGGTGATCGACCGGGTTCATGACCACACCGCGAACGGTAGGACGAACACCACGCCAACGCATTGCACCAGCTTTACCGATTTTGCGCAGGTTATGCTCGCCGTTGCCTACTTCACCGACTGTCGCACGGCATTCGATATGAATGCGGCGAACTTCACCGGAGCGCAGACGAACCTGAGCATAAGTACCTTCGCGTGCCATCAGCACAACGCCAGCACCAGCTGTACGTGCAATCTGAGCACCTTTACCTGGCAGCATTTCTACGCAGTGCATAGTTGTACCGACCGGGATGTTACGGATAGGCAAACAGTTACCAGATTTGATCGGCGCTTGCGAACCGTTCATCACCTGATCACCGGCGACCATACCTTTAGGCGCAATGATGTATGCACGCTCACCATCCGCGTAGCACAACAAAGCAATGTGTGCTGTACGGTTAGGATCGTATTCAATACGTTCTACTTTTGCAGGGATACCATCTTTGTTGCGTTTGAAGTCAACCAGACGATAATGCTGCTTGTGGCCACCACCGATATGACGGGTAGTGATGTGACCGTTATTATTACGGCCAGCAGTCTTGGATTTCTTTTCCAACAAAGCAGCGAACGGACGACCTTTGTACAGGCCTTCTGTCACTACTTTCACCATACCACGACGACCTGGTGAGGTTGGCTTCATCTTAACGAGTGCCATGCTTATGCCCCCTCAGTAAAGTTAATTTCCTGACCTGGCTTCAAGCATACAAAAGCGCGTTTTGTATGATTGCGGCGGCCATTAAATTTACCGGTACGTTTTTGTTTACCTTGACGATTTGCCACTTGTACGGATTCAACTTGTACTTTAAACAGCAATTCGACGGCAGCTTTGATTTCTGGCTTGGTTGCATCTGGCATAACCAGGAAAACCACTTGCTCATTCTTTTCAGCAACCATGGTTGCTTTTTCAGAAATCACAGGAGCCAGCAACACCTTCATCAGGCGTTCTTCGCTATGTTTGACTGGTGCGCTCATGCCAGCATCTCCTCAATCTTTGCCAGTGCTGGCTTGGTGATCAACACTTTCTTGTAGAACACCAAAGAAACTGGATCTGCATAACGTGGCTCAACAACCAAAACATTTGCCAGGTTACGCGCTGCCAACATCAGGTTTTCATTGAATTCGTCAGTAATGATCAGGACGGAATCCAGGCAACCCATTGCCTTCAGCTTTTCGGACAACAGTTTTGTCTTAGGTGCATCAACAGCGACATTGTCGACCACATTCAAACGACCTTCACGAGCCAACTGAGACAGGATCGAGCAGATACCTGCGCGATACATCTTCTTGTTAACTTTGTGAGAGAAATTCTCATCAGGCGAATTCGGGAATATACGACCACCGCCACGCCACAATGGAGAAGAAGACATACCAGCACGTGCACGACCAGTACCTTTTTGACGCCAAGGCTTCTTGGTTGTGTGATGGACTTCTTCACGATCTTTTTGTTTGCGATTACCGCTACGAGCATTGGCTTGGAATGCAACGACGACTTGATGAATCAAGGCTTCATTGTAATCACGACCAAAGATAGTATCAGGAGCGGCTACGTTCGACGCTGCTTGACCTTGTTCGTTTAGGAGCTTCAGTTCCATGGATTAGGCTCCCTTCTTTGCTTTAACTTTAACAGCAGGAGATACAACCACCTGACCATTTTTTGCACCCGGCACAGCACCCTTCACCAGCAACAACTGACGCTCAGCATCAACGCGAGCGATTTCCAGATTTTGCACAGTGCGAGTAACGTCACCCAGATGACCAGTCATGCGCTTACCAGGGAATACACGACCTGGATCCTGCGCCATACCGATAGAACCAGGTACATTATGCGAACGGGAGTTACCGTGAGAAGCGCGACCGGAAGCGAAATGGTGACGCTTGATGGTACCGGCATAGCCTTTACCAATAGAAACGCCTTGTACATCCACTTTTTGACCAGCTTCGAACATGCCAACAGGCACGACATCGCCTGCTTTCATTTCAGCAGCTTTAGCAGCATCAATACGGAATTCTTTTAATACAGTACCAGCTTCAACACCTGCTTTTGCGAGGTGACCGGCAGCCGCTTTTGTTACGCGGGATGCACGGCGCTGACCGAAAGTTACCTGAACAGCGGAGTAACCGTCTGTTTCAGGAGTTTTGACTTGCGTCACGCGGTTGTTGGACACATCCAAAACAGTAACCGGAATTGAATCCCCGTCATCTGTAAAGATGCGCATCATACCAACCTTGCGACCAACTAGGCCCAAGCTCATTGTTTTCTCCATTCTCACCTACGATTGGGTGAGGCTGATGTTTAAAAAACTTAAACGAATAGGCCAGCAATAGCTGACCTACATCTAAGCCTTCGATTATAGCCTGCGAATTTTTTATTTACAAGACTATTTATTTGAATTTTCGAAAAATTGTGGTATGTCGAATTTTCAGTATTTATCTGGAAATACAAATTTGCATTCGCATTTCCCGATCAATTGGGATTATTGCAATTTGATTTCTACGTCAACGCCAGCTGGCAGATCGAGCTTCATCAATGCATCAACTGTTTTGTCAGTTGGGTCGACGATGTCCATTAAACGCTGGTGCGTACGGATTTCGAACTGATCACGGGAAGTTTTGTTCACGTGTGGGGAACGCAGTACGTCGAAACGCTGGATACGTGTAGGCAGAGGGACCGGGCCTTTAACAACAGCGCCTGTGCGCTTGGCTGTTTCAACGATTTCCAGAGCGGACTGATCGATCAGTTTGTAATCGAAAGCCTTCAGACGGATACGGATTTTTTGATTTTGTGTGGACATGTTCATTCCTGTAAAGAGCGAGCCACTGACGGCAGAACCGGTGGCATATTGAATAAAGAGCGAAAACTACACTGGCTGCCGCATTAAATTTAATACGACAGCCAGCTAGTATACTACAAATTACGACAGATATTACTCGATGATTTTAGCAACAACGCCAGCACCGACAGTACGACCGCCTTCACGGATAGCGAAGCGCAAGCCTTCTTCCATCGCGATCGGGTTGATCAGTTTGACTGTGATAGAGACGTTATCACC
>NZ_JBMPOR010000016.1:0-144758 GCF_049340265.1 Undibacterium sp. Di26W | reverse complement strand
GTCACCATACGGACAACTTGCAACTTAAAGCCAATCTCAAATGTTCTTCTTTTTGCTTTCATCTCTTTTCCTCAATAAGTGAATTATCCCACCTATCTCGGTGTCCGTTATTATTAGACCACTACAGAAGTCTGGCTTTAGAAGTGCAGAAATTGAACTCAAATTGAAAATGAGCTTTTCTCTGTGACCTCTGTGCCCCCTCTGTGTCTCTGTGTTGAGAGGTCTTGCAGTTAAAAACTACCCGCAAATTGATAGCGCTTGCCCGGATGCCACATGGTGACGCTGGTGGCGATCATGCCTTGTGAGCGGGTTTTTCTGTGCAGGACCAGGCAGGCTTCTTTGGTCGGGATGTGCAGCATGTCGGCGATTAGTTTAGTGGGCAGCACGGCTTCGATGCGGTAATCAACGCCTTGCAGGGGGGCGACGGCGACCAGGTATTCATTCGGCGTCATGCTGCTGAAATCTTGTTGCAGGTATTCCGGCGTCACGCTGGAATTGACCCAGCGGTCTTCGACCTGTATTGCCACTTCGTTTTCAAAATGAACAATGACCGAATGAAACAGCGGGTGCCCGGCCTTGACCTGGAATTCTGCCGCCAGTAGTTCGGTCGCGGCTTCTGCCTTCAGCTCATGCAATTCACTGCGGTGGGCATGGCCACGGGAACGGATTTCTTCGGCGATGCTCTTGATTTCCACCAGCGTGGCCTGGTATTTTTGTTGCGCCACATAGGTGCCGGAACCCTGTATGCGCGTCAGTATCTGCTCGCTGGTCAATTCACGTATGGCACGGTTGACTGTCATGCGCGACACCCCAAACTGGCCAGCCAGCGTGGTTTCCGCCGGAATGACATCGCCTTCTTTCCACTTGCCTGACTGGATTTCCTTCAGCAGGGTATCTTTGATCACTTGAAAGGCTGGGATATCTGGCTTGCTGGGTTTCACAGGATGGGCGGCGCTAGAAAAATGGGTGGTGGCTGCATTTTCTCATAGGCAGGCAGGGATGGCGAACATATCCACTGGCAGCACTTATTTTTTTCGTGGCAAGGCAGAAAACTTGCCAGTGATATCCAGCTCCCGAAAGCGCATCAGGATGAAATCGACAAACAGCCTGGTCTTGGCCGGCATCAGTTTGCTGCTGGCATAATACAGCGCAATGGGGCCAATATCCGCATGCCAGGCTGGTAGCACGCGCAGCAAGCTGCCGCTTTCCAGATAGGGCAGGGCATGCAGCTTGGGTACCATGGCCACGCCCATGTCCAGCAGGGCAGCGTGGCACATGGCTTCGGGGTCATCCATGATGATGCGCGTCTTCAATTCCATTGCGGCTTCTTCGCCTGCGGCATTGCGCAATGTCCACGAGCGCAGCCGGCCGCTTTGCGGTGAGCGGCGGATGATGCCATCCAATGTCGCCAGGTCCGCAGGCTTGACCGGCATCTTATGGGCAGCCAGATAGGCGGGCGAGGCAACCGGTATCACATGGGCGCGCGCGATTTCACGCGCAATCACGCCTGGCACCAGTTCTATGCCGCCACCGATGGCGATATCAAAGCCCTCGGCGACCAGGTCTACGCTGCGGTTATCAAAATGCAGATCAAGGATGACGTCGGGGTAAGTCTTGACGAAATCATTCACCGCTGGCAAGACATAATCACGTCCAAAAGTCAGCGCCAGGCTGATCTTCAATACACCAGCGGGTTTGCCGGCAACGTTTTCCACATTCGCCAGGGCCGCCTGTATGCTGTCCAGCCCACCCCTGATCTGGGTCAGGAATACTTCCCCCGCTTCCGTCAGCACCAGGCTGCGCGTACTGCGCTGGAACAGCCGTATGCCCAGCCGCGATTCCAGCTTGGCGACATTCTTGCTGACCGCCGCCGGCGTCAAGCCCAGATTACGCGCCGCCTGCGAAAAGCTGCCTGCTTCGGCACTGCGGACGAATGACTCGATACTCGCCAGTGTTTCCATGATGATCCTTTTACTTTCAACCTTTGGTTGAAAGTAATGTAATCGATTATGGACTATTTGTAATCACTTTAAAGGTAGAAAATAGCTTCATCCAATCACGGATTGAACAGCAATTCATTAACACCTTTATTTAAATTACACAGGAGAACGACATGACACAAATTTTGAACACACAAGCAAACACCACACTGAATGGCAAAGTAGCCCTGGTTACCGGTGGTTCACGCGGTATTGGTGCCGCCATCGCACAAAAGCTGGCACGTGACGGCGCGACAGTGGCAATTACCTATGCCAGCAGCGGCGATCAGGCAGAACAGGTCGTGGCCAGCATACGTGCTGCCGGTGGCAAGGCGCTGGCGATACGTGCCGATGCCCAGGATGCAGATGCCGTCAAACAGGCCGTCAACACCGTAGCGGCAGAATTGGGCGGGCTGGACATACTCGTCAACAACGCAGGGGCAGCCGTGTTTGGCAGCATTGACGACTTCAGCATGGCCGACTACCAACGCCTGCTGGCCATCAATGTGACGGCAGTGTTTGTCGCCACGCAAGAAGCACAGCGCCATATGAAAGAAGGTGGCCGCATCATCACCATAGGCAGCGTCAACAGCGATTTTGTACCGGTAGCGGGCCTGTCTGTGTATGCGCTGACCAAGGGTGCAGTGGCGTCCTTTACTCGCGGCCTGGCGCGTGACCTTGGCCCACGCGGCATCACTGTCAATAATGTGCAGCCCGGCCCGGTAGATACAGAAATGAACCCTGCCAACGGCCCCTTTGCCGACACCATGCGCACATACATGGCGACTGGCAAATACGGTACGGGCGCACAGATTGCCAGCCTGGTGGCGTATCTGGCGAGCGAAGATGCGGCATTTATTACCGGTGCCAATCTGAAGGCGGATGGCGGCTTTGATGCTTGATATTGCCCCTTAGTCTTCAAGGGGATGACATCGGGGTTTCACAAAGCATGCTTTGTGCCGACAGAATCCAAGCAGCTTGCAAGCTGCGCGGCGGACAGGTAAGGATGGGGACGGGTTTCAGTCAATTCACGACGGATGCGTTTCTATTACGCTGATATCAGAAACCCATGCCTCCCAGCCAGTATCCGGCTGTCCACCAAAGCGGCGATAAAATTGCCTGGCCATGCGCTATGCCAGTTCTGCCACTTCAGTCGTCAGGCTGAAGCCTTCATCCAGCCAGCCGGTGATGCCGCCTATCATGATTTTGACCGGGCGTCCCAGTTGCGCCAGCTTGATTGCGGCCCGCGTCGCGCCATTGCAATGCGGGCCGGCGCAGTAAGTCACAAACAGGGTATCGGCTGGATAGCTGGCCAGTTTCGAGGCGATGATTTTACCCCCGAGCAGGTTGATGGCACCCGGCACATGGCCGCTGGCATAGGATTCCGGGCTACGCACGTCAAGCAGAACGAAATCGGCCTTGCCTTCGGACATGGCGTGGTGGGTATCCCAGCAATCGGTTTCGAACCGCAGGGAATCAGAAAAATGGGCCAGGGCTTCAGAGCCGCTGGCAGCAGCAACTTCAGTAACGACGGACATGGGGTTTGCCTTTCATTTGTGGGTGACGATGTGTTCATTGTCGGCTTGCTGGCCGGTTACGGACAGTGGCGTTAACGGCATGGTTCGGTAAGATTACGCCAATATTGCAGGTACCGAAAAATATTCATGGGCTCATAAATATTTGCTTGCAAAAGTTGTATATACAACTTAAACTTTATTCCAATGGTTCAAATCTGATCCGGCTTTATTTTTTGACCGGATTTCTATATTGCATTTGTTGATGGAGAGAGACATGAACAACGATCCCCGCTGGGATGCCAGCCGCGTAATTCACGCCCCGCATGGTGCAGAAAAAACCTGCAAGACCTGGGTAGCCGAAGCGGCCTACCGCATGATCCAGAACAATCTGGACCCTGCCGTCGCAGAAAACCCCAAGCACCTAGTGGTGTATGGCGGCATAGGCCGCGCTGCCCGTAACTGGGAATGCTATGACCAGATCCTGGCGTCGCTGAAACAGCTGGAAGAAGACGAAACCCTGCTGATACAGTCCGGCAAACCGGTCGGTGTGTTCAAGACCCATGCAGATGCGCCACGCGTGCTGATCGCCAATTCCAACCTGGTGCCCAAGTGGGCCAACTGGGAACATTTCAATGAACTCGACCGCAAGGGCCTGTTCATGTATGGGCAGATGACTGCCGGTAGCTGGATCTATATCGGCACCCAGGGTATCGTCCAGGGGACGTATGAAACCTTTGCCGAAGCAGGGCGTCAGCATTTCAACGGTGACTGGGGCGGGCGCTGGATATTGACCGCCGGCCTGGGTGGCATGGGTGGCGCGCAGCCTTTGGCCGCCAGCTTTGCCGGTGCCGTGTCGCTGAATATAGAATGCCAGCAATCGAGTATCGATTTTCGCCTGCGTACCCGTTATGTCGACAAGCAAGCCAAAGATCTTGACGATGCCCTGGCCCTTATCAAACATCATTGTGACCGCAAAGAAGCGGTATCGATTGCCTTGCTTGGCAATGCCGCAGAGGTCTTGCCAGAATTGGTCAAACGGGCAAAAGCCGGTGGCATGAAACCTGATCTGGTCACCGACCAAACCTCTGCCCATGACCTGATCAATGGTTACCTGCCGACAGGCTGGACTGTCGCACAATGGAAGGCCGCACAACAAGACGTAAGCCAGCATGCCAGGCTGACTGCCGATGCCGCACAAGCCTGCGCCGTGCATGTGCAAGCCATGCTGGATTTCCATGCCATGGGCATACCGACTGTGGATTATGGCAATAATATTCGCCAGGTGGCGTTTGATACCGGCGTCAAGAATGCCTTTGATTTCCCTGGCTTTGTACCTGCGTATATCCGCCCCTTGTTCTGCGATGGCAAGGGGCCGTTCCGCTGGGTAGCCCTGTCGGGTGATCCGGAAGATATCCGCAAGACCGATGCCAAAATCAAGCAACTGTTTCCGCAGAATAAAGGCGTACACAAATGGCTGGACATGGCAAGCGAGCGCATCGCCTTCCAGGGTTTGCCGGCACGCATTTGCTGGCTTGGCCTGGGTGAGCGGCATATTGCCGGGTTGGCCTTCAATGAGATGGTCAGGAGTGGCGAACTGAAAGCACCGATTGTTATTGGTCGTGATCATCTGGACACAGGCTCGGTCGCCAGCCCCAACCGCGAAACCGAAGGCATGCGCGATGGCACCGATGCCGTGTCCGACTGGCCTTTGCTGAATGCCTTGCTGAACACCGCTGGCGGTGCCAGTTGGGTATCGCTGCATCATGGTGGTGGCGTGGGCATGGGTTATTCCCAGCATTCTGGTATGGTCATCGTTGCGGATGGTACGGATGCTGCGGCAAAACGCCTGGAGCGGGTGTTGGTGAATGATTGCGGCTCTGGCGTCATGCGGCATGCGGATGCGGGGTATGAGCAGGCGGTTGCCTGTGCGGAGCGTGAGGGTTTGAAATTGCCTATGATTAAGGGTGCTGCCAAGTAAACCGATTTTATTTATCGCGTTAATAGTATTTTATTTTCATATTCCCTCCCCTTCAAGGGGAGGGCAAGGGTGGGGATGGGTTTCGGTTGATTGACCAAGAATTCAGATTACACGAGAAACCCATCCCCATCCCGACCTTCCCCTTGAAGGGGAAGGAGTAGATTGCCCCTCGAATCTGACCACACAATTATTAAAAGTATTCAGGAAAAAACCATGAGCACCCATTTTGAAATCCAACCCGGCGAATTCAGTCTGACTGATCTGCGCGCCATCTGGACCAAAGCCCAGCCTTTGAAGCTGGCTGGCAGCGCCTATGCCGCCATCAATGCGTCCTCCGCCACCATCGATAAAATCGTGGCGAAGGGGGATGCCGCCTATGGCATCAACACTGGCTTCGGCAAACTGGCCAAGACCCGTATTCCGGATGATCAGTTGGAACTCTTGCAGCGCAATCTTATCCTGTCGCATTCTGTCGGCTCTGGTGAATTGATTGCGGATGAAGTCGTGCGCCTGATACTGGCGATGAAAATTGGTAGTCTGGCGCGAGGGTATTCTGGCATACGTGCATCGGTCATCGACAGCATGATCGCCATGTATAACGCCGGCATCATGCCGACTATCCCGGTCAAGGGTTCGGTCGGGGCGTCTGGTGATCTGGCACCTTTATCGCATATGACCCTGGCTATGCTGGGCGAGGGCGATGCCCGTGTGAATGGCAAGCTGGTGCCGGCCAAAGCAGCGCTGGCGGCAGCTGGCATTCAGCCTGTCGTGCTGGCCGCCAAAGAAGGCCTGGCGTTGATCAACGGTACCCAGGTGTCTACGGCGCTGGCCTTGAATGGCCTGTTTTTGGCAGAACGTTTGCTGGAAGCGGCTACCATTACCGGTGCCTTGTCAGTCGATGCCGCCAAGGGCAGTGATGCGCCGTTTGATCCGCGCATCCATGCCAGCCGTGGTCAGCCCGGCCAGATGGCGACTGCCCAGATTTATCGCAGCCTGCTGGAAGGCAGTGAAATCCGCCGCTCCCACCTCGTCAATGATGAACGTGTGCAAGACCCGTATTGTCTGCGCTGCCAGCCACAAGTCATGGGTGCCTGCCTGGACATCATCAACAATGCTGCCCGCACCTTGCTGATCGAGGCCAATGCGGTGACTGATAATCCGCTGGTGTTTGTCGAAACCGGTGAAGTCATTTCTGGCGGTAATTTCCATGCAGAGCCAGTGGCTTTTGCGGCAGATACCCTGGCGCTGGCGATTGCAGAAATCGGCTCCATTTCCGAGCGCCGCATTGCCTTGCTGATTGATGCCTCGATCTCTGGCTTGCCACCTTTCCTGGTGCCATCGTCCGGTTTGAATTCGGGTTTCATGATTGCCCATGTGACGGCAGCAGCACTGGCATCTGAAAATAAATCGCATGCCCATCCTTCCAGCGTGGACAGCATACCGACATCGGCCAACCAGGAAGACCATGTCAGTATGGCGACCTATGGTGCCCGCCGCCTGCATGAAATGGCGCACAATACCGCCACCATCGTTGGCATAGAATTGCTGGCAGCGGCCCAGGGCATAGACTTCCACGCGCCCTTGCAAACCTCGGGCATGCTGAAACAGGTACACCAGTTGTTGCGCAACAAGGTGGCTTTCTATGACAAAGACCGTTTCTTTGCGCCGGATATCGAAGCTGCGAAAACGCTGGTGGTGGAGGGCCAATTGAGCGCACAATGTCAACAGCTGTATCAGAATTTATATTTATTCTGATTTTTTTTAGGCTGGAACAGGATGGTGGCTTCTTCAGCTTGAAGAAGCCATTCTGTGTTTGGCCCGACAACTCCTGAAGACTATGCGTAAGTGGACAAGACTAGACTATCAAACCATGCCATGGAAAAATGGCGGTGGCAGCACGACTGAGCTGGCGATTTTTCCGCCGGGGGCCAGTCTGGATCATTTTGTCTGGCGCTTGAGCACCGCCGAAGTCAGCAGCAATGGCCCGTTTTCGCATTTCAACCAGATTGACCGGACCCTGGCGATTCTGTCAGGCGATGGCTTGATCTTGCATAGCGATAGCGAACAAAGCCATGCCAGCAGCATATTCCTGAAAAAAGACAGCTTGCCGCACCAGTTCCACGGCGAAACCCCTATCAATGCCGAACTCTTGCATGGCAGTGTGCTGGACCTGAACATGATGACGCGGCGCGATGTCTGCACCCATCACATGCAAAGGCTGGAAGCCGGCAGCCATTTCATCGAAGCCAATGACGCCCAGCAGCTCTTGCTGTTTTGCGCGGAGGGCAGTGCCCGCCTGTCCAGCGGTGAAACCTTGCAAGCCTACGATTGCTGCCTGTTTGATGAAGAGCATGAACACGGCGGCATACGCCTGAACCTGCATGCCGATGAAGGCAGCGTGCTGTACCTGATGCGCATACAATTCCTGAATATGGGTGATAGCTGATGGTGCAGACTGAATTATCCTGGGACAGTTTGTGGATCAATGTGCACCTGGCTTGCATGACGGATGGCTATGCTGACATCCGGGATGCGGCCATCGCCGTCAAGGATGGCAAGATCGCCTGGCTGGGTTTGCAAGCCGAGCTGCCGGCTGGCTATATCACGGCAAAAACCCATGATGGCAAAGGCTGCTGGCTGACACCTGGCCTGATCGATTGCCATACCCATCTGGTGTATGCAGGCAATCGCAGCGATGAATTTGAAGCACGATTGAACGGTGTCGCCTATGAAGACATCGCCAGGCAGGGTGGCGGCATCAATGCCACCGTACGTGCCACCCGTGCCGCGACCGCAGATGAATTGCTGGCCGCCAGCCTGCCACGCCTGCATGCCATGCTGGCCGAAGGGGTGACCACGCTGGAAATTAAATCCGGCTATGGCCTGGACCTGGAAACCGAGGCACGCATACTGCGCGTGGCCAGACGCATAGGGCATGAGTTTCCAGTACGCGTCAAAACCACGTTCCTGGGCGCGCATGCCTTGCCGCCAGAATATGCAGGGCGGGCCGACGATTACATCAAGCTGGTGTGTGAACAGATGTTGCCAGCCCTGGTGGCCGAAGGCCTGGTGGATGCCGTTGATGTGTTTTGTGAAAAAATCGGCTTCACACCAGCGCAGACTGAACGCGTGTTCCAGGCAGCGCAGGCATTCGGCCTGCCAGTCAAACTGCATGCCGAACAATTGTCTGACCAGGGCGGGGCTGCATTGACGGCAAAATACCAGGGCTTGTCTGCCGACCATCTTGAATACTTGTCGGATGCAGGCATCGCCGCCATGGCAGCCAGCGGCACGGTGGCCGTGCTGTTGCCGGGGGCCTTTTACTTTTTGCGCGAAACCCAATACCCGCCACTGGCGGCATTGCGTGCGGCTGGCGTGCCGATAGCCCTGGCAACGGATTGCAACCCCGGTACGTCGCCCATGACTTCCTTGCTGCTGACCATGAATATGGCTTGCACCCTGTTCCGCATGACCCCGCTGGAAGCCTTGCAGGGCGTGACTTGTCATGCAGCGCGTGCCTTGGGCCTGGGTTCTGAAACCGGCAGTCTGGAAGTCGGAAAGGCAGCCGATTTTGTCTTATGGGCCATCGCCAGGCCGGCAGATCTGGCGTATCACATCGCCGGCAATCCTTCACAGGCCAAGGTGTTTGCAGGGATAGTCAGCTGAAAATTTCTTTGCTGATTGACATTCTTTAACCTCTCTTCAGGTGGGTTTTCTGGTGCTTCCCTGTCTATCGTTGCCAGTGACGACTATAATGTAGGACTTACGCAAAACCGCCCCAACTGCGTTGCAGCTCCTCTCCTAGGAGCCGCGTACATTCGTACTGTCTTCGTCGCCGCGGTGTAGTCGGGGTTTTGGACAATATATTGTCCGCCGACGTAACGAACTTCCCCTGCAAGGGAGGTTTCCTAAAAGCGGCAGCCTTGCTGGGACAATTTTGCGTAAGTCCTATAATGTTCTTCAGGTAGACACAATAGACACAAGCAAAGAATTGATCATGACAACAGTAAAGCAAAAAATGACGAATGCTATTCAACGCTGGCATTTGGGGCGTTGGGCAACAGGTTTCGTCGGTTTGCTGTTATTGTTTGCTGCCTTGAGCTGGGCCTTCCTGCCCGGCGTGGTCAGGCGCATCGCTACCGAAGAAGTGCAGCAGCAGATAGGCCGCAAGCTGGATATGGGGGATATTCGTTTTTCACCTTTCCGACTGGCGCTGACGATAGAAGATCTGAACCTGTATGAAGCTGACCAGCGCACACCTGCAGTCAAAGTCAAAGAACTGGTACTGAACCTGTCACTGGCATCGGTATTCCGGCAGGCGCTGATCGTGGATGAAGTCCGGGTTACCGAACCCTATGTGCACATCATCCGCAGCGCGGGTGAAGGCTATGGGCGGTATAACTTCAGCGACGTTCTCGACAAAATCGCTGCCATGCCCAAGAGTGATTCCCAGGCACGTTTTTCACTGGCCAACTTGCAGGTGGCCGGCGGCAGGATAGATATCGACGACAAGGTTGTCAATGAACAATTCAAGGTGGAAGCGCTGCAAATTGGTGTGCCCTTTGTGTCCAATTTCCCCAATCAGGTGGAAAGCTTTGTCGAACCCATGCTGTCGGCCAAAGTAAATGGGTCGAATTTTGTCTTGAAGGGCAGGGCCCGGCCGTTTACCAATAGCCTTGATACCTCGCTGGCAATCGACCTCGACAAGCTGGACCTGACCCAGTACCTGCCCTATGTGCCTGTGGCCTTGCCGGTACAAATCAAGAACGCAAAATTGTCTACCAAACTGGATTTGATTTTCAGCCGCAAGAATACCCACCCTGAATTATTACTGGCAGGGGACGTGCATCTGGATGAGCTCCATGTTACTGATAAATCAGATGCACCCTTGCTGAAACTCGGCAGCCTGCACGCACAAATCAAGCAAGTGAATGTCATGACGGCAGCAGCCAGCATCAGCAAGCTGGAATTGTCAGCGCCAGAAATCTGGCTGGATATCAATCAGCAGGGCCAATTGAACTGGGCTAACCTGGCAACTCCGGCTATCCCGCCTAAAGATGGCAAATCAAATAATAAGAGTGCCGTAGCGCCAGTGGTGGCTGCTTCAGCCGCATCGTCTCCAGCCGTAAGCCTAACAAAACCGGTCGCTGCCTTGCAGCAATTGGCAGAACTACAGTTGTCAAAAGGGATTTTGCATTTCCGTGATGCCAAACATGCCAACCCTGCACAGACCGTCAACCTGAAAGATATCAGCCTGACCGCGCGTGGCTTGTCGTCTGCAGCCGACGCCAAAGCTGCTGCGTTCAAGTTTGCACTCAATGGTGAAAATGATGAAAGCCTGAAACTGGAAGGTGAGATACAGCCACTGATTGGCACGGTAAAAGCACAACTGGCTTTAAATTCATGGTCATTGGCTACTTATCAGCCTTTGCTGAGCAATTATTTACTCGCGAGTGTCAGCGGGAAATTCGACGTGAATGCACAATTGCAAGTGCAAAAAGGCCTGGTGCAAGTCGATGATCTGGGTATGAAACTCAGCCAGTTCGCCATCAAGCCCAAGTCTGTCGACGATGGTAGTTTCAATCTGAAAGCATTGACGGTAGATAAGCTGACCCTGAACATGGAAAGCAAGCAAGTCAATATAGGCAGTGTGCTGTTCGACGGCCTGGTGACGGATGTGCGACGGGATGAACAAGCGGTATTGAACCTGAAGAAATGGCTGAAATCCAGCACCAGCGTCAGCACGGCTGCACCTGCAACAGTGGATAGTGCTGCCAGCACAACCAGCGCTGCCGCCAACTCGACCAACGCTGCCGCCAACTCGACCAGCGCTGCCGCTGCAGCAACCTGGAAAGTCTATCTTGCAAGCCTTGACTTCAAGGACAGTGCGGTCAGCTTCAACGATAAATCCATGTCGCCAGAAGTTAAACTGAAACTGGATGCCTTTAATTTGCATGCAGAAAAACTCAGTAGTGATATGTCGCAGCCAGTCAAAATGACTTTGCAAACCAATATAGGTAAGAAATCAAAGCTAAGCCTGGATGCAACTGCATCCGCCCTGTTGAAAAATATCACCATGAACCTGGATGGCCAGGGCTTGCCGGTATCGGCCTTGTTTCCCTATGTGTCACCGTATGTGAATGCGGAATTGACACGTGGTCGGGCAGATATCAAAGGTAAATTGAATCTCAACAACGTACTCGACAGCAACCGGCAGATCAATTACGAAGGCATGCTGGCGCTGAATGATTTCCACTTGCTGGAAAACGGTGCGGATGAAGATTTCCTGGAATGGAAAAACATCTCCATGGATGGCCTCAGCGCCCAGATCGGTGGTGACAAGCAGCTGGTGACCCTGAAAAAACTGGCACTCAATGATTTCTATGCGCGCGCCATCCTGTCTGCCAAAGGCAAGCTGAATATACAGACCATACTCAGCACCAAGAAGGCCGATGTGGAGGACGGCGACACGACTGCTGTTGCTCCTGCAGTCGGGCAGACAACCGCCACGGCGCCGGCAGATGATGCAACAGTCAAGCCCGTCACCAGCAAAACCGCGACCACGACTATTGTCACCGTACCTTTGCCAGCCAAGCCTGAAAAATCCAATCCCGTCGTGATACGCGTTAGCCAGACCACGCTGCGTGGCGGCAATATCAACTTCACCGACAACTTCGTCAAACCGAATTACAGCGCCAACCTGACCGGTGTTGCCGGTACCATAGGCGCAATCGCCTCTGACAATCCACAACCTGCCACCATAGAATTGAATGGCAAGGTCGATGACGATGCGCCACTGGTGATTTCGGGCACGCTGAATCCGCTGTCGAATCCTGTCTTCATGGATGTCAAGGCCAGCGCCAATGGGCTGGAGCTGACTCGGCTGACGCCCTATGCAGCCAAGTACGCCGGTTACGTCATCGAAAAAGGCAAGTTGTCCATGCAAGTGTCTTACCGCATAGAAAACCAGCAATTGCAGGCAGAAAATGATGTACGCCTTGATCAACTGACCTTTGGCGAAAGAGTAGACAGCCCGACTGCGACCAAGCTGCCCGTCATGCTGGCGGTTGCTTTGCTGCGTGATAACCAGGGCCGTATTGCGATTAATTTGCCGATTACCGGCTCTTTGTCGGACCCACAGTTTTCAGTTGGCGGTATCATATTCAAGGTCTTCATGAACGTGATTACCAAAGCAGTGACATCACCATTTGCCTTGCTGGGTTCGATGTTTGGTGGTGGTGAAGAACTGGCCTATACCGAATTTCTGCCCGGCCAGACCAGCCTGACGCCTGCTGCTACCGCCAAGCTCGACAATCTGGCCAAGGCACTCAAGAACCGCAGTAGCCTGAAGCTGGACATCATAGGCCGTGTTGAACCGGCGACGGATGCAGATGGCATACGCCAGATATTGCTGCTGCAAAAAATGCGTGAACTGAAATGGAAAGACGTGCATCAGAAAGACCGCACCGTCAAAAAAGATGACATCGTCATCACCGAAGCAGAAAAAGCCAAGTACGTGGAAGAAGTCTATCAGGCAGAAAAATTCACCAAGCCACGCAATGCCATCGGCATGGCCAAGACCCTGCCAACGCCAGAAGCAGAAAAAATGATACTCGCCAATACCCAGGTGACGCCGGACGCCTTGCGCAGCCTGGCCCAAAAACGTGCCGATGTCGTACGCGATTACCTGGAAGATGTGTCAGGTGTTGAACGCGAAAGACTGTTCCTGATTGCCCCCAAACTGAATGCCGATGGCATCAAGGACAAGGGCAGTCCGAACCGGGTGGATTTTTCGCTGAAATAGCTTGAACAAGATGAAAGCCGGGCGTAGTGATTTCGTGCTGCAATGAAGCAGCACGGTAATGGAATTGCAGCAGGGATAGCTAAGGGTGTATCCGTCGTCCCTGCCTGATTCCGTCACCCCGTCACTTCGCTACACGTCGGTACGTTGCATCCTTTTTCCAGACCGGCATAGTGGCGTCGTTGCCAAGCGCATAGCCCAGATTTAAAGTAAATTGCGCCTGTTGTACCATGCCGCTTAAATCCCATGCCGGGTAGTAGCGATCACGGGGGGTATGGTAGTCTTTTTTAAACGCTTTCATTTGTGCTGCCTCTTGTTCTGCATCATGATCAAACGCAAACGATCCATCACCAGAAAATACAGCGGAACCAACATTAAATGCGGGAACGCCCGCCCGCACAAAGTTGAAATGATCGGCGCGAAAGAAGGCACCACCTAAATCGGGAACGGACGGCGCAATGCGCAAGCCCATTTTTTTGGCAACGGCTGCAGCGCTGTTAAGCAAGCTGCTGTGCTCACTGCCTGCTACTCCCATGTCCTGCGTTTTACCGACAAAATTCATGCTATCCAAATTCAGATCGGCCGCAGTTTTTTCCAGTGGCCATAAGGGATGTTGAACGTAAAACGCGCTACCAAGCAAGCTCTGTTCTTCCGCACAGGGCCATAAGAAAATTTGCGTACGTTTCGCAGGATGTGTTACCGCAGCCTGCGCCATGGCCAGCAAGGCAGCTGCACCGGAAGCGTTGTCCACGGCACCATTCCAGATTTGTGCAGGTTTGCCGGGTTCTTCCACGATACCCAGATGATCCCAGTGTGCCGAATACACTACGGCCTGCTGTTTCAATTTTGCGTCATTACCAGGTACCATGCCGATGACGTTTTGCTGCTCCACTTTACGCACGGCACTGCGCAAGCTGACATGTATCCTTGCATCGAGTGCAACGGGTTTAAATTCACGGGTTTCGGCTTGTGCACGCAGCGCGTCCAAGTCCTGTCCTGCCGCAGCGAACAAGGCTTTGGCATTATCTTCCTGTATCCAGCCTTCCAGCGCATTGCCATCCTTGCCAAGACTAAAGCGTTCGTGGCTAAAAGATGTTTGTGGCACGTTCCAGGCGTAGCTGGCTGAAGGCAAAGTGTGAATCAATAACACCCCTGCGGCACCTTGCCGTGCGGCTTCTTCAAACTTGTATGTCCAGCGGCCATAATAGGTGAGCGCCTTTCCCCCAAAACGATTTGGCTCGTCCATGGTCGGCTGAGGATCGTTGACCATCATTACCAGCAATTTGCCTTTCAGATCGACGCCTTTGAAATCATCCCAATGTTCTTCTGGTGCACGTACGCCATAGCCGACAAACACCAGCGGAACGTCGACATCATTTTCGGTTTTGCCGTTGGAAGAACCATACACAATGTCGGCCCCCATGACTGGCGAGAGGCTAGTTTTGTTTGTTTCAAAACGGAGCTGACTGCTACTGAGCGTTTGGCTACCAACCAGTGTCACAGTTTGCCGATAGCCATTTGCGCCCGGTAGCTGCACTAAGCCCATCGCCGCCGCTTGCGTTTCGAGGTAGCGCACTGCAAGATCGCCCCCGCGTTGCCCGGTACCACGCCCCTCCAATAAATCGTCAGATAAGAATGCCAAATGTGCACGCAACGGGGCTTCCTGGACTTGCTGGGCCTGGGCCGCATGACTGGATAGAGCAAGATGTAAAACGATAAGGGATACAGCGGTCAACAGGGGGCGCATCAGAAGTCCTATAAATTGAATTAATTTTTCGCCAGATCATATTACAAAACAGGTGTTTTTTTAAAATGGATATCAACGCTGTACAGAAACAGGAAAACAGCCAATGTTGCAGTACAAGATATTTCGGCTGTTATAGCGTTAGGCCATGTTTTTCGTCAATTACTTCCCTTGTGGTAATGATAATCTTGCTTGTTTGACGAATAAGTGGATAATTATTTCAAAATATACATGTATCGTGAAAACAAAAAGGAGGATTCAAGCCCTGACTTGTTGCCGAGGGCGCTTTGAATGATGATTATTCTGATAATGAGCAGGATTTATTGTTGTTTTGCGAGTAATCTTGATTTATCCTGAAACAATCTGTTTCATCTATCGCAATAAGGAGTAGCAATGACTTCTGTAACGCTCGCCAACATTCTGTATGTGGAAGACGATGCTGACATACAAACCGTGGCCCAGATAGCGCTCGAGGTTGTTGGTGGTTTTAGCTTGAAAACCTGCAGTTCAGGTGCCCATGCCATTGAGGTAGTCAGTGGTGGATACGTGCCAGACCTGCTGCTGCTGGATGTCATGATGCCGAACATGGATGGCCCGACCACGCTGGCCGAATTACGTAAATTGGTAGGCACCCAGGCCACACCCGTGATCTTCATGACGGCCAAGGTGCAGACCACCGAGATGGAATTTTATAAATCACTGGGTGCCATCGGCGTGATCGCCAAGCCGTTTGACCCTATGGAATTATCGACGCAAGTACGTAAGTTATGGCAGGAGAAGCCGTAAATGTCAGACAAAAATGATAGCCTGCAAGAAAAGCTGCGTGCCCTGGAAGCCGTTTTTCTGCAGAAACTGCCGTCAAAAATACACGAAATCCTGAGCACCTTGCAGGAGGTGCAAGATCGCCCGGACGATAGAGAAGCCATGGTCGTGCTGCACAGGCATCTACATACCATGGCCGGGTCTGCCGGGACTTTCGGTTTTGCCGAAATCGGCGCCCAAGCCCGGGTCTTTGAAGCCGTGCTGAAGCCGCATCTGGAAGGCAAGCCCTGGACGGTGGAAGAGCTGAATGCCTATTCCGCCGACATGAATCGCTATTTTGACTATGCCTTGAAGCATGACACCACGCCAGTGAATGGCGTCGCAGAGAGCGTGCAGGAAGAAGAACGGTATATCAGTGACCCCCACCTGATTTACCTTGTGGACGAAGATGAAGCGCAGAATCAGGAAATTACCGACCAGCTGGAACACTTCGGTTATGAAGTCGTACGCATCAGCCATCTGCGGGCATTGGCAACGGCGGTAGCCAGCAGGCGCCCGCATGTGATCGTGATTGAACTCAGCTTCCCCGAAGGCAAGATCGCCGGTGCAGAAGAAATTGCCCGCATCAAGCAGATAGAACGTTTCCGCATTCCTACCGTGTTTGTCTCGCGTTCCAGCAGTTTTGAATCGCGTCTGCTGGCGGTACGTGCCAGTGGTGATGGTTACTTCACCAAACCGGTGGATGTGGTGGCCCTGACCGAACGCATAGAAGGCATCTTGCAGTTCCATGAAAACAAGAGCTATCGCGTGCTCATCATTGATGATGATGCCGTTACCTCGAAATTTTATGGCGCGATTTTGCGCGATGCCGGCATGAATGTCTACCTGCTGAATGACCCTACGCAGCTACTGACGGTGATGACTGATTTCCGTCCCGAACTGGTGTTGATGGATGTCTATATGCCGGTCTGTAGCGGGGTTGAGTTGTCGCGCATGATACGCCAGGACAATTCGTATGTTGATGTACCCATCGTGTTTTTATCCAGCGAAGCCGATCGGGCCAAGCAACTCGATGCCGTACGCGCCGGTGCCGATGATTTCATCACCAAGCCGGTCGCACCAGAATACCTGAAGTCATCGCTGTACAGCCGGGCAGAGCGGTATCGCTCTTTGCGCGCCTTGATCATGCGCGATGGCTTGACGGGCCTCTACAACCATACCGCCATAAAGGAACAACTGGCTTCCGAGATATCGCAAGCCAGTCGCAACGGTGCACCGCTGGCATTGGCGATGATAGACCTGGATCACTTCAAGGAAATCAATGATACCTATGGCCATCCTGCTGGCGACCAGGTTTTGCGTACGCTGGCACGCCTGTTGCGACAACGTCTGCGCCGCAGTGATCTGGTCGGACGTTACGGTGGTGAAGAATTTGCCGTGATCTTCCCGGACACGACCGCGACCATGGCACGCAAGGTGCTGGATCAGGTCAGGGTCGCATTTGCCAAGATACAACACCATTGTGAAAACGGCCATTTCTCGGTCAGTTTTTCTGGCGGTGTGGCAGATCTGGAATCAACGATCGATGCCGCCGAATTGATTGACGCTGCCGATGCCGCCATGTATGTGTCCAAACAGAGTGGTCGCAATCGCATCAGCATGGCTTAAGTCTTAATGGCTGGATAAAACGGGCTACCATCACGGTAGCCTTTTTTATTTCGGTGCGATTTAGCGCAGCGTAATCACACGTAGTGCACCCGACAATGACGAAGGCGCTTCAAATTGCCTTGCCTTTTATCCCGGCGGAAGGACTTCACTGTTTTGTATTTTGTGTGGCAAACCGACAGTTGAAGATAACCAACCGTGGCAGACCTGCGTACGATTACGCTGCTCTATTCTTACCTACGTCCTGACTAGGTTTTGGCCCTAAATCAAGCCTGAAGAACTGCCTTGCGAAACCGGGTCACCAGTGGCCGCTGTTCGTCCGTGCGCCAAACGAGGTGCACGCTGACCCGCAGATCCAGCCATGGAATTTCGCGAAAAATGACATCTTCCGGTGCATAGGCATTACCCAGGCTTGCCTGCACCACCGCCAGCCCGACACCTGCGCTGACCAGATGTAGCGATGATAGCGGGTCCGAGGCTTCATAGACGATATCGGGGGAGAAGCCGGCTCGCTGGCAACCCGCCAGCAATGCGGGGCGTATCGTATCGACCGGTTGACGGACGACGGCGATCCATGGGCGCTGATCAAGTTGCTTCGGCTGGATTTTTTTCGATTTGCACAGTGGGTCATCCTTGTGCATGGCGAGTAACAGCGGCTCGTCAATAATTACCGCACTGCTCAGATCGGCTGATTGCTCGGGTGCGCGGTAGGTAAAGCCAAGGTCCAGAGTGCGCTGACGCAGGCGCTCGAATTGCACTGCGGTGCCCAAGCCCTGTAACGACAGCGCGGCCGACGGGCTGATGCGTCGAAACCGTCGCAGCGCCGGGCTCAGGAGGTTTGCATGCAAGGCAGCTTCGACGTAGCCGATCGCCAGCCGCCCCACTGTACCGGACCCCAGGCGGCGACCAAACGCCTCGACACGCAAGGCATTTGCCACGAGTGCGCGTGCCTCGCCCAACAAGTCGTGTCCTTCTTGTGTCAGGCGCAGCCGTTTCTTGTTGCGCTCGAAAAGCAGCACGCCGAGTTGATTTTCAAGCTGCTTGATCTGGCGGCTCAGTGGCGATTGCGAGATGTGGAGTATCTCTGCGGCGCGGCCGACGTTTTCGGTCTCGGCCACTGCAATGAAATACCGGAGTTGGCGCAGATCTAGCATAGTTGAGTCCTTTCAGGTCTCAACTATCCCATATTCTGTCTTGGACAGCAATCATCAGTTAGCGGATTCTAGGGGGCTGATCAATTACCCTTGAAGACGCCATGAAAAAATTACTTGCCTTCGGGTTTTTGATATCCATTTTTTAATTAAGCAGGAGTCTACTATGCACATCAAATTCAATCTTTGGCGTTGGTCGGCCTGGGTCATGGCCCTGGCGGCCAGTTTCGCTACGCCCTTGTCTGGCGCGGCCACACCCCCATCAACGGTGCGCAACATCGTGCTGGTGCACGGTGCCTTTGCCGATGGCTCAAGCTGGCTGCCTGTGATCAAAATCTTGCACCGCAAGGGCTACCATGTCACGGCGGTACAAAATCCACTGAGCTCTCTTGCCGATGACGTTGCTGCGACGCGGCGTGTTCTGGAGCGGCAGAAAGGCGGCGTTATCCTGGTCGGTCATTCCTGGGCTGGGGCGGTGGTGACTGAAGCTGGCAACGCCGACAATGTGCAGGGGCTGGTGTACTTGTCCGCACTGGTGCCGGACAGCGGGGAATCTGTGAGTGACATGCTGAACCGCCTGGCGTCGCCGATGGAAGGGCTGACACCGGACAAGGAAGGATTGATATGGCTCGACGATCCAGTGGCCTATCGGCAAGTCATGGCGGGTGATGTGTCTGTACCTAAGGCGCGACTGCTGGCGGCGACACAACAGCCGATCTCGGCTCGCACATTTGCCGACAAAGTAACAACGGCAGCATGGAGCAAGAAGCCCAGTTGGTACCTCGTGACAGAGAATGACAAGGCCCTTCAGCCCAATGTACAGCGCGCTTTGGCCCAGCACATCGGTGCGACAAGTATGACTGTGAAGTCGAGTCACATGTCGCTGGTCAGCCATCCTGAGGTGGTCGCTTCTCTCATTGAACGCGCAGCGCGCTCAGTGGGAAGATAGGGGGTTGTGGCGATTGCGTGGCCTCACAGGGAAGCAAGCGGCCAGGCCCGCAATCAAAAAGAACATTGCGCTGGATTTTTTTTGTTGCGCAACCCCTGTATTTTTTGTTACGTAATCCCTGCGTGATGCGCCCGCATGCCATTTGTTTCTTCTGCTTACATATTAAAAAAACAAGTGCAGCACACGTCGGTGTACACTGGCATATCTTTATTGTTGTCCAGGTTGATCAGTGTTTTCCAATTTTCTTGCCGGCAATCCTACCGTGGGTGCCATGTTGATGCTGTACCTGTTGCTGGCTTTCGCAAGTGTGGGCGTAGGCAGGCATAGCGCACCCCAGAGCCAGTTGCGCAAGCAGGTGAATGCCTGGTGGTTTATTTTTCCCGTGGTCAGCCTGAGCCTGTTCCTGTATCCCGTTGGCCCTTTGCTGATGGCGCTGCTGATCGTGGTGCTGGCGGTGCGTGAATTGTCGTTGCACTATACCGGGCCACGCTGGCGTTTCTTGTTGTCTTGCCTGCTGCTGGTGTTGCTGCAAGTCGGCTTGCAATATGTGAATGCCTTTGATGCCAGCCTGATTTTACCTGCCTTGTTATGCCTGCAAGCCTTGCAGTTTTTCATCTGGCGGCAACGCAATCAATTGCTGCTGATGTTGTTTCTGCTGCTGTGCTATGGCCTCAGTTTCATGCTGAATTTATTGACCTTGCCCTTTTCAAACGAAGTCCGGCTGGCCTGGTTTTTTTACCTGTTTGTCGTCACGGCCCTGAACGATATCGCCCAGTTCGTCAGTGGAAAAATATTTGGCAAGCAGACCATCGCCCCCACCATCAGCCCGAATAAAACCTTGCAGGGTTTGCTGGGCGGCGTCGTGATATCCATGCTGGTATCGACCGGCCTGGGCAGTTATCTGCATCTGGCCACCCCTCTGTATTTGCTATTGATGGGCATCTTGCTGTCTGTCGGCGGTTTTGCCGGTGATCTGATTTTTTCAGCAGCCAAACGACATCTCAAAATCAAAGATTTCTCTGAACTGATACCAGGCCATGGCGGCATACTGGACCGGGTGGATAGCCTGGTGCTGACTGCGCCCTTGCTGTATCTGGGTTTGCTGTTTTAAAAAATCAGCGTTTACAAAAAATGATAGCTAATGAAGGACTATGCATGACAACACAACTACAAACCAAATGGCTATGCAGTGAATCCGGCTTTGACAGCCACGACAGGTCGCGCCTGTTTTACCGTATCTGGAAACCCTTGGCGATTGCTGCAGACCAGGCACAGAAATCACAGAAGGCGCTGATATTTCTACACCGTGGCCATGAACATTCTGGTCGCATAGGGCCGCTGGTCGAGCAGTTTGGTTTTGTGAATGACTGGGCCTTTGCCTGGGATGCACGTGGCCATGGCAATTCGCCGGGTGAACGCGGTGATGCCCCTGATTTTCAAACCATGGTGCGTGATTTTGACAGTTTCATTGATCACATCAGCAGTCACTATGGCATCGCCAAAGAAAACATGCTCATCGTCGCCAACAGCGTGGGCGCGGTGATCGCCGCCACCTGGCTGCATGATTATGCGCCGCGTGTGCGTGGTGTGGTCATGGCAGCGGCAGCATTTGATATCAACCTGTATGTGCCGCTGGCAAAGCCGGCACTGCGTTTTGCCAGCTGCTTCAAGCCGGATCTGTTTGTCACCAGTTATATACGTTCGTCCATGCTCACCCATTCGGTCGAGCAGGCCAGGGCGTATGATGCTGATCCACTGATCACCAAGAATATTTCTGCCCGTGTTTTGCTGGATCTGGCCGATACCGCCAAACGGGTGGTGCAGGACGCGCAGGCGATAGACGTACCGGTCATGATGCTGGTTGCTGACAAGGATTATGTCGTTAAACAGGCACCGCAAAAGCAGTTTTATGACCGCATTTCTTCGCCCCTGAAGCGTTATGTGCTGATAGAAAATTGTCACCATGCGATTTTTTATGAGAGTGATGCACAGGTGCAGCAAGCCATACAAGCGGCCAGGGAATTTATCTTTGAATGTTATGCACGTGACGTGCCGCCTGTACAGCATTACTTCAAGGCCGATACACAAAGCCAGAGCGCGCAGCAATACCTGGCCCTGCAGCAGGGCAAGCTGGGTGGCGCGCTGGAAAATGCCTTTTACGGCCTGCAAAAATTCATGCTGGGGCATCTCGGCAAGCTAAGCAATGGCATGCGTATCGGCCTGCAACATGGTTTTGATTCTGGTGCATCACTGGACTATGTCTACCGTAATCAGGCCGGTGGCCATTTGCTGATAGGCGGCATGATAGACCGTGGTTATCTGGATGCCATAGGCTGGCGCGGCATACGCCAGCGCAAAATGCAGATGCAGCAAACACTGTCTGATCTGATACAGCAATGCCCGGCAGACCAGCCTGTACGCATACTGGATATTGCTGCCGGTGGTGGCCGCTATGTGCTGGAAACCATCAAGCGTTTTCAGAATCGTGATATAGAAATCAGCCTGCGGGATTTTGACCAGGCCAATCTGGATCAGGCGCGTCAACTGGCAGAACGCCTGCAATTAAAAAACACTATCAACTATCAATGTCGCGATGCTTTTGCCGGCACCAGTTATCCGGTAGAAGAGGGGACGTATGACATCGTCATCGTATCCGGCCTGCATGAATTATTCAGCGACAATGTGCTGGTGCTGGCGTCGCTGCGCGGCATACAGCAGCAATTGAAAATCGGTGGCCATCTGATCTACACCGGCCAGCCCTGGCATCCACAACTGGTGATGATCGCCCGTACCCTGAATAATCACCGGGGCCAGTCGTGGCAGATGCGGCCACGGCCCCAGGCAGAAATGGATGCCCTGGTGGCCAGCATAGGTTGCCGCAAAGTGGCTACCCAGTTGGGTATTGCCGGAATATTTACGGTGTCGGTGGCGCAGCGGGATGCGGCAATGCCCGTTTTATCCGATTGAACAAGGTCCATAGCAAGAGCAGCAGGACTATCCCCAACACGGCATTCAGCCAGGTGGCTGTTATTTGAAAGGCCACCAGCAGGGCCAGCAAACCAAAGGCAAAAGCGCGGTCGCTTTTGCCCATGGGGCCATCAAAACGCCGGGTAGACCCTGCCAGCAAGGCAGCCACACCGGCAAATTCTGCCAGCAGCGCCAGCATGGCAACCGCAATCAGCAAGGGCAGGTGGATCCCGCTTACCAGTGCAAAGGGCAAGACCAGGACCGCATCCGACACCTGGTCAGCCACTTCATTCAAGATGGCACCAAAGGCTGTTTTTTGCTGCGTAAAATTGGCCAGCATGCCATCTATCGCATTCAAGGCCATACGCACCAACATGAACAGCGGCAGGCCCAGCCACAGTCTTGTGTCCTGGGGAAAGCAGGCCAGTGCAATGCCATACGCGATGGACAGCAGCATCGCCAGCAGCGTGATCTGGTTGGGCGTGACGCGCCGTTTTGCCAGGCTGGCCAATACAGGTTGCAGCAGTTGCTGGAAGCGGGGTTTCAGTTGGTAGATGGAAAAGCTCATTATCTGGCAAGTATCCCTTGTGACATATACAGTTTGGCCAGCAATATACATCGGCTATAGCCCATGGCGCAATGCAGGTAGACTATCTTGCCGGCATCCATTTCTGCACGCATGTGTTGCAATACCTCACGCACGGTATCCGGTGCCGGTGTCAGCAAATCCATCAGAGGGAAATACTGGTAGGCATGGGTACGCAGGGCAGTGGTTTCGCTCAGTTCATTGGCCAGGTCGATGATGCTGCAATCTGACGGTAACAGGCGGGCTTCCCTATCGCTGAGGCGACGGCCGACCCATAATTGTTCCGTGAGTTTGATGACAACTGGCTTGTGCCGTTCACGCCAGACCACCGCATGCCAGGTCAGCCGGTAACCCAGCAGATACGGCGCATACAAGAGCCAGATCCACCACGGATGCCGGCCGTCATGCTTGTGCAGAAAATTGCGGTCACGCCGGAAATACGCCAGACTGATCAGCAGCAGACTGCCTGTCATGTAGAGCGCTAACGGGTTGTGCCAGGCCAGGACCCCGGTAGACAACAGCGCACAGGCTGCCACCAGATAGTAAAAAGCCACATGGGGTTCACTTTTCTTGGGGGTAATCATGATGATGCAAAAAAACGCCAGCAAGACACCCCCCACCAGGTCCAGCACATGATGCTGGAAAGTGAAGACGGTAGAAATAGCAGTCAGCGTCAGCCAGGCTGCCAGCGCTATGCGTCCAGGGCGGGAGCGTATGTGCGGGTGCAAGGCCTGCCAGAACAGGATGCAATAACAGACATGCAGCGACGGCAACTGGTTATAGGGCTTGTCCATCAGGGTCAGTGACGCATACAGATACGCACACCAGGTTGACTCGATGACAGGTCTGGGCCAGCTGAATTGCAGCGGGTAGATCACAAACAGTATCGCTGCCACCACCGTTGCCAGTAACAGGCGCTGGCTGATGACGCGCAATTCATCCTGCGTCTTCACCATAAAGAACACCAGGCAGAAAAATATACCCGAACTCAGGTAGGGCAGTATCATCCATTGCAAAAATGGAATGCTGGCCTCAAATGGCAAGGCGGCATGGCGCACTATGCCCTGCTGTTGAGCCAGCAAATTGGCACTCAGGTAGCACAGCGCAAACGTCAAGGCATTCAGCAGCAAATGACGCAAGCGGTGTTGCACAGTTGCAGGTAGAGACGGCATTTAAGGTGCGAATAGTCTTAACAGTGTGCTATTTTAGCAGTATGAATCAAGTTAAAAAATATAAACGCTGCATGGTATTAGCGGGCGGTGGGTTTCGTTTTGGCATTTATTTGGGAATGTATGCGGCAGCCTGTGAAGCTGGCCGGGCACCCGACATCTTGCTGGCAAGCTGCGGCGGCGCACTCGCGGCCAGCATCATTGCGGGTTTGCCAGATGATGCGCAACGCAAGGCCTGGCTCAGTTCTGAAGACATGTACCATTACTGGGGCGGCCTGACGTCGTCACCCAGGGCAGGCATCGTCCGTACCCTGGCCATGGCGGCCAAGCGCGGTTTCATACGTGACTCTGCCACGGTCATCCCCGACCTGTTCAATGAATACCTGTTTGAAATCCCGCCCAAGCTGCCGCTGCCAGAGGTCGCAGTCAGCCAACAAGCTGTCGCCACCGCCATTATCGGTGGCAAGCTGCTGTTTGATGAAAGCGAAGCCGGGCAGCCGCGTGGCCAGCGCAAGCTGTTTGCCGAAACCGTGTTTTGTGAACCCAGGGCCGCAGCCTTGCTGGCAGGCATGCCATCCCCACTGGCAGACCCACGCTGGGGCGATCACGCCATTTCAGAAGAATTGCTGTGTGACGTGACTACCCCCACCAGCCTGGCGGCACGCATTTCTATCACCGACATGTTTTACTTCCGCTGCCATGCACATACCGACGGTAATTACTTTGGCGGCGTGCTCGATCTGTTCCCCATCGAAGTGGCAAGAAGCCTGGCCGATGAAGTAGTGATGGAATTCAAGCAAAGCTTTGACCAGGCCTTTTCCATTCCCGCCTGGCGTACCGTCCTCGGCCTGGACGGCAACGACCGCCTGCGCTATGTGAATGGCCAGCCAGTCGATGTACGCATCGACACGTCCGATGTGGCAACAGTGCTGGACAAGGAAGCCGTACAAAAGAAACTGGACTGGTTGCAGAACCGCATCAGCTTGCAGATGCCCAAAGATTACGCCACCTATGTCGCGTATATGGACGCCCAGTGGCAGTACGGTTATGAGCGCGGCATGGAAGCCTTTACCCGGCAAACCGCCTATGACGAATCGCATATCCGCAATAGTGACAAGTACAGCCGGGGCAGTGCATGAATATCATGATCATCGGCGGGACCAGCGGCATCGGTCTGGCCCTTGCTCGCTATTATCTGCAACACGGCGCCAGCGTGGCGGTATGTGGCCGTGATCTGCAAAGGCTGCCGCCTGATCTGCATGGCGCTGCCGGTGTGCTGCCTTTTCAGTTTGACATTGCAGACCGCAGCGCTTTGGCGCAAGCCATCGATGACTTTGCCGTGCAAGGCCTGGACATGTTGATCGTCACCGCTGGCATCTATTTCAACACCCGCAGCCACTTGCTGGATGAGGCCACTCCCCTGCGCATGTTGCAAACGAACGTCAGTGGCCTTGGCCATGCATTTGAGTTGGCCGCTGCCAAAATGTTAAAGCAAAAATCAGGTCAACTGGTGGCTATCTCATCCATCGCCGGTTTGTTGCACGACTATCCTGGCGCCTCTGTCTACAGCGCCACCAAGCGCAGTGTGCTGAGCCTGTGTGACACGTATCGCATAGCGCTGAAACCTTTTTCAATTGCTGTTACTGCGATAGTGCCGGGCTATGTGGATACCGCCAAACTGCGGGCATTGAATGCGGGCGATGCCAGTCACAAGCCTTTCATCATGTCAGAGCAAAAGGCGGTGGGCTTGATTGTGGATGCCATTGCCAAGCGCAAGGATAGGCTGGTGTTTCCGTGGCAGATGAAGTGGCTGGTTGGGGTGTTGAATTTGTTGCCGAGGTGGGTGTTGAGGGTGAGGAAATAGGACCAATCATAGTCTTGTCGCTCTTGCGCAGGCTGAAGGCCACCGGGCTGGCGTCCCACCGGGCTGGCGCTCCAGCGGCGTTGTTTTTGTGCCGTACTTTGATTGAAGCGATTGCCCTTCGTAGAGCCAAGCCGGGTCTCGGCCCGGCGGCCGAATTCCTTTCTTTGCTTCGCCAAAGAACGGAATCAAAGAAAGGCGACCGCAGACTCGCCCTGCGGGTGCTTACGCTGCGCTTCAGCATAATTTGTGCGTCACAAAAAATGGGAAAGCTTCGAAACTCGCTACGCTCAAACACGAAGCTTTCTGATCCATTTTCTGTGACGCACAAATTACATCGTCCCAAGCGGATGAGAGTCAAAGACAACCTCAAAAACAACTGCAACAGCAAAGTCAAAACCAACGTCAACACAACCGTATTCACATTTATTTGAATGCCGTCGATCGACCGTGGTGTTGGGGTTGCAGCTGTTTTTGACTCTAATCCGCTTGGGACGAAGCCATTTGTGTAGTGCAGAAAATGGAAAAAGAAGGTCCGATGTTTGAGCCGCAGGCGAGTTGCGGACCTTCCCATTTTTTGCACTACATAAATGGGCACTCCCGCAGGGAGCGAGTCTGCGGTCGCCTTTCTTTGAATACGTTCTTTGGCGAAGCAAAGAAAGTATTTCGGCCGCCGGGCCGAGACCCGGCTTGTGTCCACGAAGAGCAATCGTTTCAATCAAAGTAAGGCACAAAAACAACGCCACTGGAGCGCCAGCCCGGTGGAACGCCAGCCCGGTGGCTAAATTATTACATTCACAATTTCATTAAAATTCATCCCATTCATCGCTAGCGGCAGCATTACCTGACTTTGCCTGTTTGAGTGGACGAACGTTGCTTGAAATGCGTTTTGCCGGGGTGCTTTGGGGGCCGGTTTTCCTTACAGCAGGTTCGATGCGTCGGTTGGTTTTAATGGCAGGAGCAGATTCCGCCAGATGTCCAGGCAGTTTAAAGACACTGACAACTTGTGTCAAAATCTGTGCCTGTTCTTCCAGCGAACCTGCTGCTGCGGCAGCTTCTTCAACCAGTGCGGCATTTTGCTGGGTGACTTCGTCCATATGTGTCACCGCCTGATTAATTTGTTCGATACCGGAAGTTTGTTCCTGGCTTGCCAAGGTAATCTCACCCATGATGTCGGTCACGTTTTTGATGCTGGATACGACCGAATCCATGGTTGAACCTGCCTGGTCAACCAGGCGGGACCCAATTTCGACCTGTTCGACAGAGTCATTGATCAAAGTCTTGATTTCCTTGGCTGCCGCTGCCGAGCGTTGTGCCAGGTTGCGTACTTCACTGGCGACCACGGCAAAGCCGCGACCTTGCTCACCAGCACGTGCTGCTTCAACGGCGGCGTTCAAGGCCAGGATGTTGGTCTGGAAGGCGATGCCATCGATGACGCCAATGATGTCGACAATTTTTTTCGATGACGTATTGATAGAGCCCATGGTGTGGACCACTTCATTTACCACTGCACCGCCTTTGACGGCAACTTCAGACGCTGAAATGGCCAACTGGTTCGCTTGCCGGGCGTTCTCGGCATTGTGTTTTACGGTGGAAGTCAATTCTTCCATCGATGACGCAGTTTCTTCCAGCGAGCCAGCCTGCTGTTCTGTCCGTGAAGACAAGTCCAGATTGCCGGTTGCAATTTCGCCAGTTGCTGTGTTGATGGTCTCGGTACCGTTACGAACCTTGCTGACGATATTGATCAGGTTCTCGTTCATGTCTTTCAGCGCTTGCATTAACTGGCCGGTTTCATCGGTAGACTTGACTTCAATATCCGAGCTTAAATCACCTTTGGCAACCGTTTTTGCCAATTCAACTGCAATACCAATAGGAATGGTAATGGCCCGTGTGGAAAACCAGGCGATGGCTGTTCCGCATACAATCGCCAGTACAGTAATGGAAAGCGTCATTGTCAAGGCAGACTGGTAAGCTTTTGCTGCCGCTTCTTCATCGGTTTGGCTTTTCTTTTCTTGCAGGTCCATGAACTCTTGAATGGTATTTTGCCATTTGGCATTGGCTGGTCCCGCTTCCTTCAGCAAAAATTGTATAGCCTCATCTTTATTGGTTTTTGCCATCTCGGCGAATTTATCATTGAGCGCCCTCGATGCAATCTGGCTTTCCTTGATCCTGGCAAGAAAGTTTTTTCCTGCTTCGTCCAGAGGCATTTTTTCCAGCGCAGCATAGGCTGTGTTATAGAGTGCCCGTGCATCATCAATTTTTTTATGTTCCTGTGCTGCCTGTGCTTCATCCGATAGTAAGGCGATGCTGCGTATCACACGTGCAACGACGTGTATCGATTTCGACATATTTTCAAGGGCATCCATTTTTTTAACGTTGACAGTCACGACGTGGTGCAAGGCTTCATTGGACTGTTGCATGCCGTTAATCCCGAGATAGGCGACACTAAGCAACATGAGCAATATCAAAGCAAAGCCTGCTCCGAGTCGTGTTCCAATAGGTAGGTTTGACAGTTTCATACATTCTTCCCGGGTTGTTTGATATGTGGCGGCTTTGTATCGCTTTTAACTCTGCTGATTTTTTAATGCCCTGCTTTTATGTCTTGCTGCATCATTTCATGCATTTTCCTGTGTCAGTTTTGTTTTAAATTCTCTGCAGCGACTACTTCGTGAGGTTTCGTTGCTTTTGTGATGGCATCCAGCAGGACATCGTCGTTCACCGGTTTTTGTAAAACAGCGATTGCAGTAGATAGACTGCTTTCCATCTGGCCAATGTTTATTTGATGTGCCGTCAGGATGACAACCGGCAAATCGGGCGCATGCGTCTTTAATTCTTCAAGAACCGTCAACCCGGACATTTCTGGCATATGTAAATCCATGACCACACAAGACGGCATAGCATGTTGCAAACTTGATAAAAAACCCTGACCAGAACGAAATGCCTGTGCTTCCAGCCCAACGGAACGAAAAAGTCGTAACAGCGCGCGACGAATGCTTTCTTCATCATCAACGATTGCGACCCATGTAGTTTTATTGCCCATGAGAATCATGTTAGGCGTCTATGCGCAATCTGGATATAGGACCTTGGTCCTATATCCAGGCTACGCTATGCTGAAGGGCAAGAAGAGGGGAGCCGTCTTTTAACAGCTCTTTATAAGGCAGTATGGAAGGGGAAATGCGGGAAGGAGAAAGGCTTGCCAGGTCAACACGCGCTGGTAAATGACAAAAACCTGAATTCAGTTTTTCAGTTTCTCTAGCTGATGGACGAGGCTGGCTACCGATTTCGCTTCCATCTTGCTCATGACGCGCGCACGGTGAATTTTGATGGTTTTTTCTGCAATTCCCATATTGTCCGCGATCTGTTTATTGAGTTTGCCGTCGGTGATGTGTAGCAAAACCTCGTGTTCGCGTGGCGTCAGTTCAGCCAGGTGTGCAGTAATTTTGTCGCGCTCCGCGCGTATTTGCCGCGCTGTCTGGTTGCGGGCAAGGGCGCTTTGTATGGCGGCCAGCAGTTTTTCGGCATCCACCGGTTTGGTCAGAAAATCATGCGCGCCCTTTTTCATGGCTTGCACGCTGCTGTCTATACTACCGTTTCCAGTCAGGAAGATGATGGGTATGTCACTTGCCATACCACCAAGGCGCTCTTGCAACATCATGCCGCCCATCCCTGGCATGCTCAGATCCAGTACCAGGCAGCCTGGGGTGGTGGCATTGCCGCTTTCCAGAAAATCTTGCGCTGAATTATATGTCTCGACTTCGAAACCCATAGACACGATCAGTCGCGACAATGCCTTCAAAATGCTTTCCTGGTCATCAACCAGGAAGACACGAAATTTTAATATCATGTTTTGTTCTTGCATTTGCTTGATTGGCTGAGGCTGAAATGGAAGCTGGCACCGCTGGTGTTACCGCTAATGTCATCACTTGTAGCATTGTTTTCACACCAGAGACTACCTCCATGTGCTTCGATAATATTTTTACAAATTGACAGGCCCAAGCCCATTCCTTTTTCTTTCGTAGTATAAAACGCGTCAAATAACTTACTCTTGTTTTCTTCCGGGATGCCTTTCCCATTATCAATGACGCTGACACGGACCCGGTCTGATTCGACCTGATCTGTTTTTATGGTAACTGTTCTCTCGCCAATTTCAAGATGAGAAACGGCATCACAGGCATTCATGATTAAATTGATGATGACCTGTTGTAATTGCACCGCGTCCGCAATAAGCCTGGGGTTGGCCGGACATAGTTCTGTCGACACATTGATGCCACGGTTAAGCATATCATTTCGTAATATATGCATAACCTCCATGATGAGGGCATTGATGTCTATGTTTTGTTCAAGCTTGTCATTTTTATTGAAAAGGCGGCGCAAGCGCTGGATGATTTCACCGGCGCGCTTGTCTTCATCAACGATATCTTGCAAGATATCCCGCACTTCATTCAAATCGGCATTCTCACGCATGAGAAAGCGTTGCGCTGCCTGGGCATTACTGAGTATGGCTGTCAGCGGCTGATTCAGTTCATGCGCCAATGCACCGGATAATTCTCCCAGCGTCACTACGCGTGACAGATGGGTAACTTCAGCACGTTTTTGTTCCAGTTCAAGTTCGGATTGTTTGCGTGCAGTGATATCCAGCAATACACCCCGTGTAAATTTCGGTTTTTGTTCGGCATCAAATTCAACTTGCGACACGGCAGCAATCCAGCGAATTTTTGCATTCTCTACGACGATGCGAAATTCAGCCTGATACCGGGGTTTTTCATCGATGCTGAAATTGCTTGTCAGTTTTTCCATCGAACTCCGGTCAGCCGGATGGATGCGTTGTAATACATCGTTGATGCCCAAACGCTGGTCCGGAGAAACGCCGAAGATGGATCGCCATTGAGGTGAAGCCCAAATTTCATCACGCTCCAGGTCGCGCACCCAGACTCCCAAATTGGCAGCATCACTGGCCAGGGTGAGACTTTGACGTACGTCGTGCAAATCGTTTTCCGTTACCTGCAAACGCGCGTTTAGTTGCTGCTCACGTTGCTGGCGCCCGCGCTCTACGTCAGTGACATCCCTGACAATAGCGATGACGGAGTCAGCATTATTGGGCGCAATCCTGGCTTCAAAAATCATTTCCTTTCCATTGATGACATCGGTAGAGAATTGAATTTCCTGCACATGCTGGTTGTGGTGGGCGGTTTTTACAGCGTGCATTAAATGGCTTGCTATTTCTGACGGCAATGTATCAGCAAGCTTTGTATTGATCAGTTTTGTTGGGTCGGTGAAAATGAACCCGGATTTAGGCGCATGGACATCCAGAAATCTCCCATCGTGGCCGATAGTAAAAATGAGATCGGGTATGGCTTGTATTAATGCCCGGTTTTTGGATACGCTTTCATGCAATTGTTTTTCAGCCCTTTTGTAGGCGCTGATATCTTCACCAACCGCCTGAAAAGAGACGAGTTTATTCTGTGCGTTGAAAAATGCCTGATTGGTCCATCGGTGATAAATCAATTCACCATTCGGCATGGGGTAACATTGTTCATGAATTTCAAACGCATGCTCTGGCGTCAGCGAGCCAAGTTTTACTTTCACCATTTTTTGATCGGCAGCGGGCAGGAGATCAAAGAAATTCCTGTCAAGCAAATCGGATTTTGTTGACGACACTGCGCTTGCAAACAGTTTATTGACGTAGGTCAGCTTACCATCGGGTAAAAATGTGATGACAAACAAGGGCATGTCTTCTGCCAGCGTGCGGTAATGTCTTTCACTCTCCAGCAAGGCCGTTTGCGTGCGCTTAAGCACAGTCACATCAGTAACCAGCGCAAAAAAACCGAGTACGACACCATCCATTTTATGCACAATATATTGTGCCCAGGTATGCCCGGTTTCACCGTTGGCCTTAATTAATGAACGTTCGAATTGCTGGTCCATTCCTTTTAACGCGCCATTGATATAGGCAATATTTTTTTGAAATAAATCCGGACCCATCAAGTCTCGCATATGCATGTTGTGCATTTGGTCGATACTGCGCCCAAACCAGGTCAGGTATTGCTTATTGGCAAAAGTGCAGCGCAAGTCGGCGGTCCAGTATGCCAGCATGCCGGGAATATTGTCGGCAATCAGGCGGTTGAATTGTTCACTGGCCGGCAATCCCATCCCGCTATGTTGTCGTTGGCTAATATCTGATAAATAAATGCTGACCCACGGTGCATGCGTGCTGCTATCCAGTCTCTGGAAGCTGAATTGCACCAATATCAGGTTGTGGTCCGCCCGCATGACACGTAAATCATGCTGCGGTGCCATACCGGTTGCTATTACTTGTCGATAAGCCTCATTGAAGAGGCTGGCGTCCGTGTCAAATAAATAGCGACTGAGGTCTGTATGCAACAATGCGGGAAGAGATGTTCCTAACAGCGTTGCCGAGGCCAGATTGGCCTGCCTGATGACACCGTCTACAGAGATGCCCAGGTGTGCTTGTGGTGAGTGCAGATAAAAATCCTGATGCAGGTCTGCCCTGGCAGGCAGATCAGTCTTGTTGGCTGAAAAGCTGGCATCCTGGCTATCTGCCAGATTGAGCATATCGTCGGCAGTGGTATTGGTATTGGCCTGATCAGTCATTGACCTTGTCCCTTATACGTATTACAGGTATTTTTACTGCGCCGATCATTGCACCGATCACTGTAGCGATTTTTACCTGTTTATCATAGCGCACTACCAGGGCAAATAGGGTTTGCGAAAAACCACTATGGTCACATTGTCGTTCCCGCTTTTTTGTAAAAACCTAAACTGGCTTTAAAAGCTTGTGTTATCTAAAAAAATGGCTTCATTCAGCAAGAGATGTTGAATGAAGCCATTTGTGCAAAGCGCCGGGTGTGGGGTGTTGCTACTCTTTCGCCACTATTCTTTGCAAGCCGCTGGCCTTGATTCTGGCTTCCAGCGCCTTACCCTTGCGTGCACGGGCACCTATGTGGATGCCAAGACCGTTGGCGCTGAGGCTGACTTCCTGCGGTTTGCCGCCACGGCCCAGGCCGATGACGCGCACGCCGCGCTGGCTGATGGCCTGGGCGGCCAGGAGATTTTCCTTGTCTTCCAGTTGCATCAGGATGACGCCACGGCCACCGCTGGACAGTTGCTTGATTTCTGTCAGGCCAAATACCAGCAGGCGGCCTTTTTCTGACAGGCAGGCAATCGCGCTGGCATCACCGGCGACAATGGCTGGCGGCAACGGCAGGTCGCCTTCTTCCAGTGTCATGAAGGCCTTGCCAGCTTTCATGCGGCCCACCATGTCGCCCAGCTTGGCCGTAAAACCATAGCCGGCGCTGGAGGACAGCAACAGGCTGATGTCGGCACTGCCGGCAAAGTAATGCAGGATCTTGGTGCCGGGTGCCAGGTCGATCAGGGTAGTGACCGGGACGCCATCGCCACGGGCACCGGGCAGGGCGGCGACAGGGACGGAATACACACGACCGTTTGAACCAAACACCAGCATCTGGTCTACCGTGCGGCATTCAAACGTGCCATACAGGCTGTCACCAGCCTTGAAGGTGAATTGGGCATTGTCATGGCCATGACCGGTACGGGCGCGTACCCAGCCTTTTTCAGAGATGACGACAGTCACCGGTTCATCGATCACTTTTTGCTCTACCGACGCCTTGGCAGCTTCTTCGATGATGGTGCGACGGGCATCGCCATATTGCTTGGCATCGGTTTCGATTTCCTTGATGATCATGCGCTTCATCGAGGATGGGTTGTCCAGCAGGTCGTGCAGGCCGGCTTTTTCTTTGCGCAATTCATCCAGTTGCTGCTGGATCTTGATGGATTCCAGTCTGGCCAATTGGCGCAGGCGTATCTCAAGAATATCTTCAGCCTGTATATCCGATAGCTTGAAGGCTGAAATCAGTGCAGGTTTAGGGTCGTCAGACTCACGGATGATGCGTATGACTTCATCAATATTCAACAGCACCGCTTCACGGCCTTCCAGAATATGGATGCGGTCATCCACCTTCTTCAGGCGGAACTGGGTACGACGTGTGACGGTCGTAAAGCGGAAAGATACCCATTCACTGAGGATGTCCAGCAAACCTTTTTGACGCGGGCGGCCATCGCCACCTATCATCACCAGGTTGATAGAGGCCGAGGTTTCCAGCGAGGTATGCGCCAGCAACATCTGCATGAACTCGGTCTGGTCCTGATTCTTGGATTTTGGCTCCAGCACCAGGCGTACTGGTGCATCCTTGCCGGATTCATCGCGTACCGTATCCAGCACCGACAGGATGACCTGCTTCAACGCAACCTGTTCTGGCGACAGGGCTTTCTTGCCCAGCTTGATTTTTGGATTGGTCAGTTCTTCGATTTCTTCCAGGACCTTTTGTGAAGACGTGCCTGGCGGCAATTCTGTCACCACGGCCTGCCATTGACCACGCGCCATTTCTTCTATCTTCCAGCGCGCCCGGACCTTCATGCTGCCACGGCCGGTGGCATACATATCATTGATTGTAGACTGGGGCGTGATGATTTGTCCGCCACCCGGGAAATCCGGGCCGGGGATATGTTCCATCAGCTCGGCATGTTTCATGGCCGGGTTGCGTATCAGGGCCACGGCAGCCTTGGCTACTTCAGTCAGGTTATGTGAAGGAATTTCTGTCGCCAGACCAACTGCAATACCGGATGCACCGTTCAGCAGGACAAAGGGCAGGCGGCCGGGCAGCAGTTTGGGTTCTTCCGTGGTGCCTTCATAATTGGGCTGGAAATCGACCGTACCTTCATTGATTTCGTCGAGTAATAGTTTGGAGATTGAAGTCAGACGCGCTTCAGTGTAACGCTGTGCCGCAGCATTATCACCGTCGCGTGATCCAAAATTTCCCTGGCCATCTACCAGTGGATAGCGTAAGGAAAATTCTTGTGCCATGCGCACCATGGCATCATAGATGGATTGATCGCCATGTGGATGCAGCTTACCCATTACCTCACCAACCACGGCGGCTGATTTTCGTGGCTTGACACCGGCGTTCAAGCCCATCTCATTGAGGGTGTACAAAATACGGCGTTGCACCGGTTTCTGACCGTCGCAAACATCCGGTAAAGCGCGGCCTTTGACAACGGATATGGCATAGTCGAGATAGGCACGCTCGGCAAAGGTGGTCAGGGTTAATGCTTCACCATCACCTGGAGGCGGTGGTGTTTGATCAAATAAATTCGCTTGTTCGCTCATAATTCTTTTTCGTATTTTTGATACTTTGTTCGTGTTTGGCCCAGGTCAGCGCATGGTCAGCGCCTGGTCAAATATCGGCTTCCACTGCATTGCCATGCTCTTCTATCCAGGCGCGGCGGGCAGCGGCTTCGCCTTTTCCCATCAGCATATTGATGCGGCTCTCAGAGAAAGCCTGGTCAAATTCACCCAGGGTAATAGGTAGCAGGCGGCGGGTGTCCGGATTCATGGTGGTTTCCCATAATTGAACTGCATTCATTTCACCAAGACCCTTGAAACGGGAGATGCTCCAGCCACCATCTTTAACGCCATCCTTGCGCAATTTGTCTTCAATCGCAGTCAACTCGCCAGTGTCGAGCGCATAAATCTTTTGCGCCAGTTTTTTGCCACGCGCAGGTGCATCGACACGGAACAACGGTGGACGTGCCACACAGATATGGCCACGCGCAATCAGTTGCGGGAAATGTTTGAAGAACAGGGTCAGTAACAAGACCTGAATGTGCGAGCCATCAACGTCCGCATCAGAGAGTATGCAGATCTTGCCGTAGCGCAGATTGCTCATGTCAGCAATTTCATTGAGACCATGCGGATCAACGCCGATGGCAACAGCGATGTCATGAATTTCATTATTCGCAAACAGGCGGTCGCGTTCAGATTCCCATGAATTCAAGACCTTGCCGCGCAGTGGCAGGATGGCCTGGAATTCTTTATCGCGGCCCATCTTGGCAGAACCACCGGCAGAATCGCCCTCGACCAGGAACAGTTCATTACGGGCCAGGTCGCTGGATTCACAATCCGTCAGCTTGCCTGGCAAGACTGCCACGCCTGAGGATTTTTTCTTTTCAACTTTTTGCGCTGAGCGCAGGCGTGACTGGGCTTGCTTGATGACCAGTTCAGCCAGTTTCTTGCCGTATTCAACGTGGGAATTCAGCCACAGTTCCAGCGGTGGTTTGGTAAATGACGATACCAGACGCACGGCATCGCGTGAATTCAGCCTCTCCTTGATCTGGCCCTGGAACTGCGGGTCCAGCACCTTGGCGGACAGGACGAAAGATACGCGGGCAAACACGTCTTCCGGCAACAGCTTCACGCCTTTCGGTAGCAGCGAATGCATTTCAGCAAAGCTCTTGACTGCGCCAAACAGCCCTTCGCGCAAGCCGGATTCATGGGTGCCGCCAGCCGGGGTAGGGATGAGGTTGACATAGGATTCACGCACAACATTGCCTTCTTCCGTCCAGGCCACCACCCAGGATGCGCCTTCGCCTTCGGCAAAGCCGTCGCTTTCAGAGGTGGCGAACTGTTCACCTTCAAACAGCGGGATCAATGGGTCACCATGCGAAGACTGGGCCAAAGCTTCCGTCAGGTAGCCACGCAGGCCCTGGTCATATTGCCAGGTCTGGCTTTCACCGGTTTTGGCATGCGTCAGTGTCACCTTGACGCCAGGCAACAAAACAGCCTTGGAACGCAGCAGACGCTGTAATTCACTCTGCGGAATATTGGCGCTGTCAAAATACTTGCCGTCTGGCCAGATGGTGACGCGGGTACCGCTCTTTTTATCACCACGTGCCAGCGGCTGGCTGCGCAGCGGTTCTATCACATCGCCATTGGCAAACGTCATCTGATGCAGGCTGGCCTCACGCCAGACCGTGATTTCCAGACGTTTCGACAGCGCATTGGTGACCGACACACCGACGCCATGCAAGCCGCCAGAGAAGGCGTAGGCTCCACCAGAACCTTTATCGAACTTGCCGCCGGCATGCAGGCGGGTAAAGACGATTTCTACCGTCGGCACACCTTCTTCAGGGTGCAGGCCCACCGGGATGCCGCGGCCATCATCTTCTACACTGATACTGCTGTCAGCATTGATGGTGACGATAATGTGTTGACAGTGTCCGCCCAATGCCTCGTCTGAAGCATTGTCGATCACCTCTTGAATGATATGCAGCGGGTTTTCGGTGCGGGTATACATCCCCGGTCTTTGTTTGACCGGTTCCAGACCTTTGAGTACTCGGATGGATGATTCGCTATAGTCGGACGGAGAAGTATTTTTTTTAGTGGCCATGCGAATGAAAATCTGTTGTTTTGGTTAATCTTGTGATGATATTTTGCAATTTTTTTCTCAGGCTGGCAGAATAAAGCGGTATTCTGGCAACGTTTTTGCAGCTATTGTAGCTGCAATGATTGTAGCCGCAATAAGTAGGTGAAAAAACGATGTCAACAAAAACTCCAACGATCGCGATCCGACTGCTTGGATTTTCCCCAAAAGAGGAAGAAACCTTTTCAACTGTTCTTGCGGTTCTTCGCGAGAAGGGCTACCGCTATCTGGTATTAAAGACCGGTAGTCTACAAGATCCTGACCTCCATATTGTCAATGCTGAGGATATTAAAGCATTGGCGACCTTGTCGGACTTAAATCTGGGCGATGCGCAGCCAGTGTTGCTTATTGGCAAAACCACCATCAGTTTGCCATATCCCTTCATGCCGCGCCCGATACGCTGGCGCAAATTGTTTGATGTGCTGGATGAGCTGATCGACCGTCGCCAGTTGCTGCTGACCACCCTGAGTGCCTACAGCGCCGTCGCCGTGCCCGAACGCCGCCGCCGTGAACGCCTGGACCTGGACCTGAGCGACCCTGTCGATTACCAAAAAATGCGCCGTCCCACCGTTACCCGGGGCGGCATCATGATCGTCGACAAAGACATGCGTTTCCGCGAATATGTGGCCATGATCATGGATAGATACAATATTTCCGTAACCCTGGCCTGTGACGAACGTAGCGCCCTGATGCTGGACAAGAACAACCGGCATGCCATGACCATGATCAACACTTCTACCCCTGGTCTGGACCCATATCGTCTATGTAGCGAGCTGAAAAAACAAAACACTGACCGCAGGACGACGGTGATTTTACTGGTCGATAAGGTATTTGTTTATAAAGTTGCCAATGCGCAACAGGCGGGGTGTGAGGGGTTTTTGACCAAGCCTTTGTCGCGTAAGCAGGTGTTGTCGACGATACAGAAGTTTTTGGAGTTGAGGTAGGTTTGGTCAGTTACTGGCAATCATAATCTGGTCGCTTCAGTGAAGACTCACTGCTGTCCGGAATAATGTGCTTGACAAAAAATGACCGGGAAATCCCCTCCCTTTCAAGGGGAGGGCTAGGGTGGGGATGGGTATCTTTCGATAAACGGCAATCAAAATATCGTCGCTCCAGCGAAGGCTGGAGACCACCGGGCTGGCGTTCCAGCGGCGTTCGTTGTATGCCGTGTCGTTAATTAAAGCGATTGCCCTTCGTGGACACAGGCCGGGTCTCGGCCCGGCGGCCGAATTCCTTTCTTTGCTTCGCCAAAGAACGGAATCAAAGAAAGGCGACCGCAGACTCGCTCCCTGCGGGAGTGCCCATTTATGCAGTGCAAAAAATGGGAAATGCCCGCAACTCGCTGCGCTCAAACATCGGTCATTTCTGATCCATTTTCTGCACTACACAAATGGCTTCGTCCCAAGCGGATTAAAGGCAACGTCAAAAGCAACAGCAACCACAACGTCAAAAGCAACGTCAACACGGCGTCGTTGTTAGATGCTTACGTGTGGTGTTAATCGAAGGCTGTAATTAAAGCTTCTAAGGCTACCCTCACTTACTCAACAACCTCATCCCCCGCTCCAGCCCCTCTATCGTCACGGGAAACATGCGGTTGCTCATGATCTGTTTGATGACGGAGATCGATTGCCGGTATTGCCACAGGCCTTCTGGTTCGGGATTGAGCCAGATGTATTTGGGGAAGGCAGAGGTGAAGCGTTGTAGCCAGGTGGCGCCGGCTTCTTCGTTGTTGTATTCGACCGAGCCGCCAGCCTGCAGGATTTCGTAGGGGCTCATGGTGGCGTCGCCGACGAAGATGACCTTGGTGTCGGGTGTGTATTTGCGCAAAACATCCCAGGTCGGGAATTTTTCTGCATGGCGGCGGCGGTTGTTTTTCCACAGGTGGTCGTAGACGCAGTTGTGGAAATAAAAGAATTCCATGTTCTTGAATTCGGTCTTGGCAGCGGAGAATAATTCTTCGGTCTGGGCGATGTGGTCGTCCATGGTGCCGCCTACGTCCAATAGCATGAGCACTTTGATGTTGTTCTTGCGCTCTGGCTGCATCTTGATGTCGAGGTAGCCGGCGTTATTCGCGGTAGCCTTGATGGTGGCGTCCAGTGCCAATTCTTCTTCTGCACCCTGGCGGGCGAATTTGCGCAGGCGGCGCAGGGCGACCTTGATATTGCGGGTGCCGAGTTCACGTTCGTCGTCATAATCGCGGAAAGAACGCGCTTCCCACACCTTGACGGCGGTACGGCCACCACCTTTGCCACCGATGCGTATACCTTCGGGGTTGGTGCCACCATTGCCAAAGGCTGAAGTGCCGCCAGTGCCTATCCACTTGCTGCCACCTTCGTGGCGTTCTTTTTGCTCTTTCAGTAATTCCTGCAGCCTGTCCATCAGCTTGTCATAGCCAAATTTCTCGATGGCGGCTTTTTGCTCATCGGTCAATTCACGTTCCATGCGCTTTGTCAGCCAGTCCAACGGGATGTCGGGGCGCTTTTCAAAGATGGTGTCTATGCCCTTGAAGTACAGACCAAAAGCTTTGTCGAACTTGTCATAATGCGCTTCATCCTTGACCATGATGATACGCGAGAGGAAATAGAAATCGTCCAGCGACATGCTGACCAGGCCTTTTTCCATGGCTTCCAGCAGCATCAAAAATTCCTTGATGGATACCGGGATCTTGGCGTCTTTCAGGGTAAAGAAAAAATCGATCAGCACTGGTCAGTCTCCCTATTTACTAGTGCAGCACTACACTAGGCTTCATATTTAGTATGCATGTATTGCAAATTCTTTTTCACACCCGGCCATTCAGAATTCAGGATGCTGTATACCACCGTATCACGGATGCGACCATCCGGCAAAATCATGTGATTGCGCAGGATGGCATCTTGCTTGGCACCCAGGCGTTCTATGGCAGCTTGCGAGCGGCGGTTGAACCAGTCTGTGCGGAACTCGACGGCAATACAGCCAAAGTCTTCAAAGGCATGGCCCAGCAACAGCAGCTTGCATTCGGTATTCACCGGGCTGCGTTGCACGCGCTGCGCATACCAAGTGTAACCAATTTCCAGGCGTTTGTTGTTCATGTCCATATTACAGTATCTGGTGGCACCGACAATCTGGCCGCTGGCGTTTTCACGCACGACAAAGGGCAGGGCTTTTTGCTGTTGTCGCATCTCCAGCGCGATATTCAGCCAGTTCTGAGTATTATCAGGCGTGGGGACAGAGGTAAAAAACAGTTTCCACAACTCGCCATCGGCAGCAGCGGCCTGGATGTCGGCGATATGACTCTGTGTCAGCGGTTCCAGCGTGACGTGTTTTCCGCGTAAGGTCAGGGGTATGCAATTCATGGCGAAGCTTTCACATATAAAAACGGTGTGGCAGGTAAACCGGTGAGTAAGCGGTAAAATAGTGTTTAGCAGCTAGTTTTGCACCGTTTACCCCCATGCGCATAGATACAGTCATGCATTTATTGGGCATGACAGTTGCGAAAACACTGCTTCCACGCGAAAAAGAGGCATGCTTGTTGCAAGATTCGACAGGAATGCTTGCCATTAAAAATAAATCCAGTTATACTGCAAAGCTGTATAGAATTTTTGCGACGTGGCATTTAATCAAATGTTTTGACCTCGTCGCTTTGACCACGTTTAGGAAATCTCATGGCAAATACCGCACAAGCACGCAAACGTGCTCGTCAAGCAGTTAAACTGAATGCACACAACTCCAGCCAGCGCTCCACGCTGCGCACAGCAATCAAAGCTGTTCGTAAAGCAATCGAAGCTGGTGACAAAGCTGCTGCAACTACAATTTTCCAAAGCTCCGTTTCGGTTATCGACCGTATCGCTGACAAGAAAATCATTCACAAAAACAAGGCAGCTCGCCATAAGAGCCGTCTGGCATCTGCTTTGAAAGCACTGGCTTAATTTTTTAAGCCTGCCTTTAATCAGATCAGGGCCGATAAGCTTTTGCGTTGGTAGTCTAGACTACCAAGCATAGCCTGAAGTAAAAAAAAACCGCAATGTGTTGCGGTTTTTTGCTTTGTGCGCTGCCACGTTGTCTAAATTCAGACAATAAAAAAAGGCAGGGGATAAACCTGCCTTGCTTTTACACCAAAAAGTGTAAAAATTACATCGATGCGGAAGCAGATGCTGCTTTTTTATGTTTTTTCGCTTTTTTAGCTGGTTTGGATGCATCAGTAGATGCAGCCGCTGCGGCAGAAGCAGATGCGGATGCCGAAGCTTTGGCTGGTGCAGATGCTTTAGCTGAAGGAGCAGATGCTTGGGCAAAAGCGGCAGAAGCAAACAGACATGCGACCAGAGCGGCGATCAATTTTTTCATTTTAATGTCCTTCATCAAGAGTTGGTTAATAGTGATTCAATTGAATCAAGGTAAATAACGCGATCAGTTACCCGGGCGTTGACAGGAATTCTAATTAATTTATATGGTTTCAGGCATTTTTTCTGAAATTCCGTGCAAGTTTTGTTTAAAGTTTAACTTCCAGCCATTCGCCGGGCAATAAAGGGTGGGTTTCCAGTGAATAGCCACCTATGCTGCTTCTGACCAGACGCAGGGTTGGCAGGCCGACTGCCGCCGTCATACGCCTGACCTGGCGATTTTTCCCTTCTGATAAAGTCATGCTCAACCAACTGGTGGGGATGCTGGCGCGGTCGCGCACGGGTGGTGTGCGTGGCCACAACCATTCGGGTGGATGGATGTGCTTGACGATGCAGGGCTGGGTCACAAAATCACCAAGGTCCAGTGGCTGACGCAATTTTTCCAGTGCTTCCCGGTCGGGTGTGCCTTCCACCTGCACCAGATAAGTCTTGGCTTGTTTGTGGTCAGGATGGCTGATACGGTTTTGCAATTGACCGTCATCAGTCAGTAACAACAATCCTTCACTATCGGCATCGAGCCTGCCAGCGGGATAGATATGGGGAATCTTGACGTAATCAGCCAGCGTGGGGCGGGTGGGGTGTGCAGAGAACTGGCACATCACATTAAACGGTTTATTGAACAAAATCAGTTTCATGCCAATATGGTAACCGTAAAATGCCTGAAGCAAAACCGGGAACCCTGGCTCTATTTGATATTGCGGGATCAGTTATTCCATGATCTGAAAAGTGCGTTAGTGTGCAATGGCTGGTAGATGCTATCCCGGAGTTCCATCCGCCCCCAGACAGGGTTGATCGACAGAAAAACGCTGAGATAGTCCAGTGCACGGTCTTTGTCTCCCATCGTCATTGCGAGCCGCGCTGCACGGCGCCATATCCTATCCCAGCCGTAGCATCGATGTAATGCCTCCGAAATCGAGGTATGAGCATCATCGATGGCACCTTTTTTTGCTTGGTGCTCTGCCCGTATGATGGCTTGCAGGGCGTAATGTTGCTCTAACAGACGCCGCAGATCCTTCACTGGCTCTGGTGCGCCATCGACGCGCAGATCAATGTCTTGCCAGGCACCCTCTGTCGTTTTCACGAGTAATGCTGCCGACAGCTTGCCAGTGGTTTGGCCACCTGCTTTTTCTCCAGCCTCCAGGCTTGCCATCAAGCGCTCGGCCAGCGTACCTGTCGAAGACAAGAAGGCGCGTTTCATGCTGGACGCCACTTGCTCGCCGGCGAGACCATTGCCTTGAATCGAAAATCCGTCTCCATGCTCTTCGCCTGCCCATGTAGAACTTTGTGCCTCCGCCCCGGTATAGCTTGCTGAACGTCCGCTGGCATCAACCATGCCGACTTGTCGTGCAGCGATAGTTGAGTTGTCGAAATTATTGTCGCCATCGAGAAGAATCTTGATAGCCGCATCCGGCGTCTCTCCAGATGCCAGCAAAACCAGTCCCTGCGGGCCATAGGCAGGATTGGTCTCAAACTGGGAAACAAGCGCACCTAGCTTTGCCTGCGCATACGGGACACTGGCCCCGACGGCCAGGTTGTTGGTAGCGACGGCTGCCCCGCAATGGCCACTCCGGTCGCAGGCAACGATAGAAAAGGTGGCTGATGCCAGAGATGGCGTAGCCAGCAAAACGATGCCTGATAGTTGCCACACACAGGTGGCAAGCCTGGCCTTAGCTATCTTGAAGGGCATGGACATACTCCTTTTGTAAAATCAACATGGGACCGGTAACAGGCGACATCTCACTTCAGAACGTATGCAAGTCAAAAAGTTCAGGATGGGTGATCGGGTATCTATCTGTTGAATGACTATTGATACTTGTATTAACTGGCAAGCGAGAGAGTAATTCGTACTCTCTCGCCGCTTATCTACATAGGTGCACGAGGGCTCTTGCCCACCGGGACAGGAATTTCATTTTTGCGACACGGCTGACGCTGCGTCGCACCGCATTTCGGCAAATCCTTTGCATGGGAATAGGGCAGATATCCGAGAACAATGCTTGATGGATGCGATGGATCATGCCAGATCGTATTTGTCGAAGCCGTGTCCAGGTTACCGAATTGCCAGTATCCAGTTTGCGAGGGTGTGTCCACAGTGATGCGTATGCTCGAACCTTCCCGAAAAATATGAGAGAATTTCAGTATTTCCAAACGCAGCAGGGCGGGTTCGTTTGGCATCATCAGTTTCATCGCACTTTGGGTGAAATCTCCCCAGGCACGCAGTGTGCCGGAGCGACTGCCATCCATTTGCCGTTGCGAAGCTCTTAACCAACCCCGTTGCACAAACATTTCCATGCCGTCGGGCCTTACTTCGGACAGGGTGACCTGGACATCGGTATCAACGGCTGTGGTGCTCAGCCATAGATCGGCAGAACCTTCACCATAGAAACTCAGGTCTTGTGTCAAGGCTGGCGTGGTAAATGTTGCTTGCCCTTGCGCTGATTTCACTGAACCCCAACCCTCATCCTGGGGATTGTTGACGGCTGGACTGGTGACCGGGTAAGGATAGCGGGATGCTTCACCCGTAGTCGCCGGTGCGGCATCGTTCAGCCCACCGCCTGGCTGTAGCCATAGGCGCATCGGCGTGACCTTGATGGGCAATCTGTCGAACTGCGTGACGCCGGTGGGTACAAGTGTCGTTTTGCCGTCGGCCCCCTTGCCTGACTGCATTTCCTGCAGCAAATGCACATGCGGTTCCTGTTCGAAACCATTGTTCTCACCTTTGAGGAAATGGGCGTAAAAACGCTTCAGGGTATTGAACATGTAGTCCGATCTTTCACTCGTATGGTGATCACCGTTGGAACTGATTAACCACATCTTGTCTGGTGCTATGGTTTCTTCGTAATAGCCCATTCGCGTACCAACCTCTTCGTCCTGCCACGCTTGTGTTCCGAGGGTAGGTATGTTGATTTTATTGGTGATCAGCACGGCGCTTTTCTCCGCGTAACGCGCTCCATAGTAGTGATCTTCATTCAGCCATTTGTTTAAATCGATGTCTGGCCGCTGAAGTTTGGCAATATTGTCTGCCACGGTTTTTTCACAATCGGTATCGCCGTCGACCTCTTTCGCAATCTTGGCTGCTGCCGCCCAATGCAATGGAAATTGGCTCCACCAAAGAGACGGAAAGCCTACGTTCTCAATTCCTCCAGGATAGGCAACGTCACGATATATGTCTGCCACGTCTTTGCCGGGGGCAATCGCCACCAAGCCGGCCGGATGTTGTGCTGCGACCCATAGCTGGTCGAAGCCGGCATAGGAATATCCAACCATGCCAACCTTGCCGGTTGACCAGGTCTGCTTGGCTGCCCATTCAACTGCCTGGGCACCTGCAGCCCCGACTGATGCATCAAATATGTGATCGTCACCAGGAGAGCAAGCCGTGCCAGGCACGCTCAACCCCATGACCGCATAGCCTTCTGCGACCCAGCGTTTTCCGACGGAAGTGGGTTCAGCACCGGCCGAGTAACCATCATATTCGATCAAAACGGGATAGCTTCCTGTCGATGCGGGCAAAATCACCGAGTAGCGCATCTTGCCACCGCCTGGCAGTGAGATGTAACCCCATTTTTTTACTGGTCCCGGCTCTTCGGTTAGTGGTGGATTAGGCGTGGTCGGCGCAGTACTGCTGCCTTTGCATGCCGCCAGGCTAATCGCAATCAGCGCAAGACAGGTGATAAAAGGCCATCGTACTCTGTGGTTAAGAGTTGTCATAAATTTTCTCCATAGGAAAATTGATAGGGTGCCTGTTACAGGCACTAAATCGTCTCTAATCAGTCAAAGCGCCAACGCCTGAAAATCATCTTTGTGACGCGTGGATATTCGTCAACGCGGATGCAATGCAGTCGGGGTGATTGGATAGACTTCTTAACATTCACGCCTGTTTGAATAACAGGCAAGTGGACGGCGAAGCTGTCCCGTAACGGCATGGCATTGCCCTCTTGGAGTGTCGATCATGACGAATGATTTTTGCATCCGTTCAGAAGCATTCTGGACGAGGGAGATTAAGAACTCTTTAATAGGGGAGACTATCTGCGCAAGATAAACGAACTAATTGTCTGATTGCCGCGCCAGGACTTTTTGAGTGTGTCAGGCGATACCGTGCGATACCGTTCCGGCTTGGATGGCACCAGGTCGGGAGGGGCTTTCTACGCTGGAGCGTGGGAAGTATTTTCTATGTCATCAAAGTAGATGGATATGCTAAAACCCCGACCATCCAATCCTGCGCCGGTTGCTATCGCAGCATGGTGCGAGTCTGCGATGCGGGCCACGAGCGATAAACCGATTCCACTGCCATGCTGCCCGTTTCCGGCTATGCGATAAAAGCGGTCGAAAACGCGTGATCTTTCTTCTTCCGGGATACCGGGCCCGTTATCGGAAATAGTCAGGCATATCTTGTTTGTTTCGAGAATTTTTGCATGCTTGCAAGACACCGCAATACGTCCCTCTTTTTCTGTGAAGCGACATGCATTGTCGAGCAGATTACGCAGCAAGGTGCCTATTTCATTGATGTCACCCAACACAAAACAAACGTCCATATCAAGTGAAATCAGTTGATTTTTGCTGCTTGCAAAGAATTTGCAGTCATCAAGCACGAGATTGATTAATCGGGAAATATCTACAGAGGTGTGTTGGCGGGTATCTGTAGAAGAGTCAATTCTTGCGAGATCAAGCAATTGTTCCGATAGTCTTGCTCCGCGGTCCACCCCGGCTACCAGGTGCTGTAGTGCATTATTTTTTTCATCCATCGTAGTGGCGCTGAGCGCGATGTGGGCTTGAGCAGACAGCACAGCCAGAGGGGTGCGTAGCTCGTGTGCGGCATCGGCAATAAAACGTCGTTCTCCGGCGATTGATTGTCCGAGTCGTTCAAGTAAGCGATTGAATGATTGCACCAAAGCTTGCATTTCTTTGGGGAGCCGGTTGACAGCCAAGGGCGTAAAATCGAATGCGGGTTTGTCCTGTAGTGTGGTGCAAAGGTCTTTCACAGGTTTGAAAGATTTCAGAATGACCCACCAGATTGCTGAACCCAGGATGGTAAACATTAACGCAATGTAGATGCCTCCTGAAATCAAACCGGATACGATGTCTTGATAAGCGGTTGTGATTGGTCTGGCGATTTGAATCTGTATATGGTGATTGGGGTCAGACACGACGTAGACCCGGGATGTTTCGTTATCAATCATTTCCCTGGAAAAACCGTCATTGAAATTCGCCTTCATCGGAATGCCAGGCGCACCTGGCGAGCGTATCGCAAGATGACGGTTGACCCACACCTGGAAAATAACGGAATCTTTTTTGTACGAGTCAGGGATAGGCGTCGCTCCTGCCCACTCGGAAGAGGTGCCAAGTAAATCTGCATTTGCTGGCAGCGAATAGAGTATGAGCTCTGCTGAGCCGCGCAACATGGAATCAACCCATCCCTTATTCTCCCACCACATGAAATTGGCCCAGAACAAGCCCCAAAAAATCCAGAACACTACGATGGTAGACATCGATGCTGCCAGCAGACGGACCTGTAATGATTTCATCGCTGATGTTCGCCCAGCCGATACCCAAAACCGTGTACCGTGGTAATCAATTCATCACCCAGCTTGCGTCGCAGTTGATGAATATAGACGGCAATGGTATTGCTTTCTATGGCGATATCTCCGCCGTACATCGCGTTTTCAATCTGGTCCCGCGTCACTACCTTTCCCAGGCGTTCCATCAGCGTCAGTAAAGTACGGTATTCATGGCTACTCAGTGCAATCGGTTTGCCGGCTTTCAGGACCACGCGTTGCGTTGGGTCCAGCGTAACGTCCTGATAGTGGAAAGAAGAGGATACCCGTCCTTGCGCGCGACGTACGACCGCACGCAATCGTGCATATAGCTCACTGGGCTGGAATGGCTTGACGATATAATCGTCAGCTCCCACATCCAGCCCAATAATCCGGTCACTCAACTGGTCGCGTGCCGTCACAATCAACACCGGGGTAGGGTCATAGCTCGCACGCATGGTTTTCAATATGCTCAAACCTGACTCTCCAGGCAGGCTGAGGTCAAGCAGTACAGCAGAATAGTGGTGATCGATCAGCGCGATGCGAGCCGCTTTGGCATCAGTCACCCAGCTTACTTCCCAAGTGTTTTGTTGCAGGCCGGTACGCATTGCCTCGGCCAGCATGATGTCGTCTTCTACTAACAGGATTTGCATCGTGTTCTCAAATTAATCAGATTGGGGTAACACCGGGTGAACACACTTTGCATACTAGGTATGGCCATGCAAATGGCGAGGTCAGCATCAAAATGGTCACAAGGCGACAGAGGTACACATCCCGGGATAATGAAATAAGACTGCAAGGAAAAGTGATCGTTCCTGGCTTCTGCAGGGTTTTAATGATCGTATATCAAAAATATTAAGAATTTATTAATCTTAACATCCATGCAGGCATATGTTGTTAGTTTGCAATTTTTTATATAATGTACCGGCCAATGATGCGCTCTGGGACCGGTTTATTGCATACAAGTCTAGCTTCGGGCCACATAAGGACTATGATGGAGATTGCCGAAGGCAGGCTTGCAGCATGAATCCGGCTGCCTTGGTGCCAGCAAAGCTGACAAACTGATGGCATACAGTAAAATAGTAGTGCATAATACGAAATGATGGTCTTGTGTCTTATAGAAGAGTTAATGCAAAAGTCATGCTGTCCTGATCTGCTGGATCAGTCAAATTGACGACCGGCAACATATGGGCATGCAAGACAAATGAAGAGAAAAGCGCGACCCGCTTGATCGCCCAACTACGGAGAAAACGATGTATCAACATATTCAAGTACCTGCTGAAGGTAAACAAATTACCGTCAATGCTGATTTTTCGCTGAATGTTCCTGACAATCCTATCATCCCTTTCATTGAAGGCGATGGCACTGGTGTTGATATCAGCCCGGTCATGATCAAGGTCGTTGATGCGGCCGTAGCGAAAGCCTACGCAGGCAAGCGCAAAATCAGCTGGATGGAAATCTATGCCGGTGAAAAATCCACTAAAGTCTATGGCCCTGATGTCTGGCTGCCAGAAGAAACACTGAAAGTCTTGAAAGACTACGTTGTTTCCATCAAAGGCCCACTGACTACGCCAGTTGGCGGCGGCATCCGTTCTTTGAACGTGGCCCTGCGTCAAGAGCTGGACCTGTACGTCTGCCTGCGCCCAGTGCGTTATTTCAAAGGCGTGCCTTCCCCAGTGCGTGAGCCAGAAAAAACAGACATGGTCATCTTCCGTGAAAATTCTGAAGATATCTATGCCGGTATTGAATTCGCTGAAGGCTCTGACCAGGTTAAAAAACTGATCAAGTTCCTGACCGAAGAAATGGGCGTCAAGAAAATCCGTTTCCCTGAAACTTCTGGTATCGGCGTCAAGCCAGTATCCCGTGAAGGCACAGAACGTCTGGTACGCAAAGCGATCCAGTACGCTATCGACAATGACAAGCCATCCGTGACTATCGTCCACAAAGGCAACATCATGAAGTACACCGAAGGTGGCTTCCGTGACTGGGCTTATGCTTTGGCACAAAAAGAATTCGGTGCAGAACTGATCGACGGTGGCCCATGGTGCAAATTCAAGAATCCTAAAACAGGCAAAGAAATCACTGTCAAGGATTCCATCGCTGACGCCTTCTTGCAACAAATCCTGTTGCGTCCCGCAGAATACAGCGTGATCGCTACACTGAACCTGAACGGTGACTATATCTCTGATGCGCTGGCAGCCCAGGTTGGCGGTATCGGTATTGCCCCAGGTGCCAACCTGTCTGACTCTATCGCCATGTTTGAAGCAACCCACGGTACAGCACCTAAGTATGCCGGTAAAGATTATGTGAACCCAGGTTCCCTGATCTTGTCCGCAGAAATGATGTTGCGCCACATGGGTTGGCTGGAAGCCGCCGATCTGTTGATCAGCGCTACAGAAAAAGCCATCACAGCCAAGAAAGTCACTTATGACTTCGCCCGCCTGATGGAAGGCGCGACCCAAGTGTCTTGCTCCGGTTTCGGCGATGTCATGATCGAAAACATGTAAATTCCAATGCGTTGATACGGCTTGCTGCAAGTCGTATCACTAGCAAGGAAAGCAACAACAAAAAGCCCTCTGTCGCAAGACAGGGGGCTTTTTGCTGGGGGCTAGTTTTTACCTGTGCATATTCCATTCTGATAAAATTATCCTGACAAACAAATCTCGAAGTTGGTTTTCAGAGCAGGCATAGATTGTTGGATCATGGCTTCGGGACCCCGGCACGACCATACAGGTCTGTGTTTTTATGGCTGTTGATCGTAACAATTTGCAGTAATTTGCAATAATGCCACTCGCTTTTCTTGATTGGTCTTTCAAGCCAGTGAACCATTCCTTGCATACTTATGACGCCATACAAAACAAGCAAAAAAGCAACTGAAGCGGCATCTCTGACAAGACTATCTTGCAGACTGAATCAACAGTTCGACAACGGCTTCCTCTTTGCCTGTTGTGCAGTTTTTCTGGTATTGCTATGCAATGGCCTGGTGCATGCAGCCCAAACGGATAATCCTGGTACAGGTAAATCACAAGATCCGCAACGCTTTGAAAAAAACCTGACGCGCGGCGAGGCTGTTCCGGCCTGGGTTGAGCAAGACCAGGGAAAACAGGTCGCGGATGCCGGCACCACAGCACCGCTGGTGATTCGCCTGTCCGACGTCCAGGTATATGTCGACAAGCAGCCCAGCACCTATATCCATCGCATGACGCAGGTGAATGAAGCATCCATGCTGACCCAGGTGGGCAGGATAGAAATCCCTTTTCACTCCGAATACCAGCGGGTTGGCCTGCACAGCGTGCGGGTATTGCGCGGTGCCACCATGTTTGACAAGACCACGACTGCCGACATCCGTTTTCTGCAAATGGAGAGTGATCTCGATTCTGGCATCTTCACCGGTTCTGTCACTGCCTCTATCGTGATCGACGATATACGGGTGGGTGATATTGTTGATATTGCCTATACGACGACGGGGCAGAATCCTGTCTTTGACGGGAACTTCTTTCAAACCATGTTGTGGGATAACAGTTTTCCCACCTTGCGCAAGCGTGTGCGCCTGAGTTCACCCATCAGCAGACCTATCAATTATCGGGTGATAGGACAGGGTAACGGCGCTATCCAGACCAGGGAAGAACAAGTCGCTGGTCGCAAAATCATGAGCTTTTCTGCCGGCCCCATGAAAGCGATCGAGTATGAACCATATGTTCCGCGTGACGTACTCCAGTTCCGGGCGATACAGTTTTCAGAATTTTCACAATGGCAGCAAGTGAGCCAATGGGCGCAAAACCTGTTTGATGTGAGCAGCACCAGCGCCGATGTCGAAAAAGTCGTTGCCGGTTTGCGTGGTGCAGCCAATTCCGATGAAACGGTGCAGCAGGCCCTGGCCTACGTACAAAACGAGATACGCTATCTGTCGATTTCCATCGGTGAAAATTCACATAAACCTTTCCCTCCGGACGTGGTTTTGTCGCGTCGTTATGGTGACTGCAAAGATAAATCCCTGTTGCTGGTGACCATTTTGCGCAAGCTGGGTATAGAGGCGTCACCCGTATTGATTTCTGCCACCAATCCAAGACTGGCCGGAAAAATGCTGCCCACACCGATGGCCTTTGATCATGCAATAGTCCGGGCCAGGGTGAATGGCAAGACCTACTATCTGGACCCGACCCGGGCGGCTCAGTATGGCCCCCTGACCAATATGGGCCAAGTACATGAAGGGGCGGAAGTGCTGGTGATTCAAAAAGAGACGCGCGATCTGGCCACCGTCCCGAAAAAAGACGAAGGCACACAGACTATCAACGGCAGGGTAGAGAAAATCCGCCTGCAGAAATTGGACGGGCTCGCAGATTTCCAGCTTATCCACCAATACTCTGGGGTTGAGGCAGAACAGGTGCGTCACTACCTGGCCAGCCAGACCAGGGACCAGGTCAAGAACGGGTATATTGCTTCCGTTTTGCGGCGCTATCCGAATGCCGAGCTGCGATCCGGGCCGACCGTGTCAGACAACCGCCAGGCCAACACCCTGAACATAGAGTTGAGTTTCCAGATCCCCGGCATGCTGGAAAAGACTGCTGCTGGATGGCAATTGCGTTATCAGGCATCGAATATGCGTGAGCGTTTTGTCTTGCCAGAAAACCCCAAGCGCACCCAGCCACTGGTGGTGGCTGGCCTTACGCCATTGATTCGGTATGAGCTGGAAATCAGCCTGCCAGAAGAAATCAATGCGAATTACACGCCATCGACTTCAAAGATAGACAACCCGGCATTCCAGGCCAGCGAGGTGTTGACGTTTAAAGGGAATGTGTTCCGGGCTTCCGTAGAACTGCGCACCTTGAAAGACCGGGTAGCGCCGCAGGAAGTGGTCGAGTATATGGCAGATACGCGCAAATTTGGCGCTATGATGGAAGGCGCGGCGAATGTACGCAAGACAGATGTGCGTGAAGCCGCTGACCGCAAGCCCGTCGCCGACCTGCCGCTGAAACAAAAAATAAGTGAGCAACTGGAAGAAAACATTCGTAGCAAGACCCGGCTCATCAATGAGGCACGCGCCAACAGCAGCAATGCCGGCATCGCTTTATGTGAGCGCGGCTTGTCCTATGCGCGCATGGGAAGAAAATCTGAAGCCAATGCCGATTTGCAGGCCCTGCAAAAAGAAGCACTGGATGCCCAGGTGTTGTTACGCTGCCGTGCAAAAATTTATTTTGCGATTGGTGATTTCAAGAATAGCGAAAGCGATGCCGGGCGTTTGTTGGCGCAAGCCCCTGCCGATGGCGATATTCATATGCTGAGGGGCATGTCTTTGTTCGCACTGGCAAAATGGCGTGAAGCAGCCGACAGTTTTGCCTTGAGCTTTGATCAAAGCAATACCAGTCGCAGCAAATTACGTGCCGATATCCTGCGTCAGTTGGCGCTGAAACGCCAAAATCCGCAAGCTACCCTGGCAAGCACGACAGACAGTGGTGACGACTGGCTCTATGACATGCTGGCAGCGACCAATACCGGCGGAAAATCAGAAGACCAGGTATTGCATCAGGTGCACAAGCGTACTGGAGATGAGTTGGATGCCGCCCTGGCAGAAGCTTATTTCTATATCGCGCAACTCAATATCATCAACGGCAACAAAATCAAGGCCATGGTGTATATGCAGCGATCTGTTGAAAAAGGAATGTTGACGGCTGAATACAGACCGTTGGCAGAGGTTGAAGCAGAGCGACTGAAGAAAAATAAGTAAAGTAATAAAAATATTTAGTACGGCCAGGAGCTGCAACGCTTTGTGGCGGTTTTGCGTCAGTCCTAAAAAAATCAAAAATTATAAAATAAATGAGGGAATGAAAATGTCTGCGTGGCGATTATTAATAATGTTGTTCTTGTCTTGTTCGTCTTGCCTGGCTTCGTTTGTTGAAGCGGCGGTGATACCCATCACCACTCCGGCCCGGGTCGAGGATGTACAGCAAATTGTGCGTATGTTCGGTTTAGACCAGGGGATACAGAATTCCATCCGGCGTGGAGTGGAAACCAATAACAGAGCAAAGCCTGAGACGTATATGGATCAGGAAATTTTCATGCGGCCTTTTACCGTCGATGCCATTAATCTGCATACCTCCACCGTGCTTGCCAAGTATTTGTCGTCTGACTATGCGCAAAAGCTGTTGAAGGAATTACCCAAGCCGATAGGCAGGATTTCTACTCGCCTGTGGCAAATCCAGACGAATCAAAACCTGGATGCCGCGAAAGCTGAATTCAATAAATTGCCCATCGCCGACCGCAAGGCCTTGAATGAATTTCGTGCGACACCCACGGTCCTGAGTATGATCAATGCATTGAGAAACAGTCAGAATGAACGTGAAGAAGAGTTGGGTAACTGGTCCAAGAATGAAATGCAGGCCCGCATACGCCAGGCTCGCAAATCGATTGCCGAGTTGATGGAAATAAGTCTCAAACTTGAAAAAGAGGAGCTGGGCGAAAACGTCAAGTTATCTGAGCGTATTCCGCTGACTGGCCTGCGATTTTTTGACCAGGAGGCACGCCTGACTTTCGACTACCTGCGCGCCAATCTCAAACAGAATATGCAATTTTCTGAAGAGATGAAAGCCATAAACCTTGGCGATGTCTTGCTGCCAGCAAGTTTGACCTCGCGTGAGGGGCTGGAAAAAGGCAATCTGACCTTGTTGGCAGCGGAAAATATGTTCGACAATAATTCAAAACGCTTCGACAGCTTGCGCGCGACCTATACCGAAGCGGTAGAAAGAATCGTCATGACGCCGCAGCAAAGGCAGGAAATTGTGGCTGACAATAAAAAGACCATGGAAGACATCCTTGATCGCCGGATACGCCGCAATGAATATTTGCGGTCGTTTCTGGAACTGAAAAAACAGGTGCTAGCCTTGTGTGAAAGTCGCTTTGGCAAAATCAAACTCGAAGCGGGTAGCCTGATGTTCGACACTGACCAGGATCTGAACCAATATAACGGTCTGGTCAGGCAGATCAATACCGCAAGACAAGGCTTGCTCGATGTAGAAAAAGAAGGACTGGACGATAGAACCCGTGCACTGGAAGCGTACAAGAAGAAGTAAACCGAACAAACCGCCTTGAGGGGCGGTTTGTTCTTTGGTTCCAATGGATGATCAGTTTCAAAGTACGTGAAATAGGATTTTCACGCAATCACATTATTCAGAGCATACCGTATCAAATCCGCCTGCCCCTCGATATTGAGCTTGCGCTTGATATTCAGTCGGTGGGTTTCCACGGTCCTGACGCTCAGGCCCAGTTCATTGGCGATGTGTTTATTGGATTTGCCGGTGGCGATGCTTTTTAATATATCTTGTTCCCGCTGTGTCAGTATCTGGTTGTTGTCGGGTGTGCCGCTCTGTTTTTTCAGGCCGGAACTGAAATACGTGCCGCCAGCAATGACGGTGTCGATAGCCTCAATGATTTCCACCGCCGGGGCATCTTTCAGGACATAGGCACGCGCGCCAGCCTGCATGGACTGGTTCACATATTCTGCCTTTTCATGCATGGACAGCATGATGACGGCAATGTCCGGGTAGTCGGCCTTGAAACGGGCCGTCAGGCTGATGCCATTCCCTGTTCCAAGGTTGATATCCATCAGCACCAGGTTGATCTTGGTAGAGGCGGCAATGGCCAGCGCTTCTTCGGCGTTACCGGCTTCGCCAGCGACGTGGATCGTGGCGATGGTTTCCAGTCGGGCACGCAGACCATCCCTGACCAGCGGGTGGTCATCTACCAGCAGCAGGTGGACCTGGGTTGGCTGTTGATTGGCGCTGTCTGGTGCAGCTTCTGTCAGCAGTGGCTGGACCGTTTGTTGGTCGGTCATGTGTCTTCTCCGTTCGGAATGCGGGCGATGACGGTGGTGCCGTCAATATTTGATTGTAGTTCCAGGCTGCCGTTGATGGCGGCCAGTCGTTCGCGCATATTGCTGAGGCCTATGCCGCGGTGCGGGTGGTTGGCCACGCCCTTGATGTCAAAGCCGCTGCCGTCATCGGTAATGATGAGGCAGATGCTGCTACCTTCGCAATTCAGTTGCATATCGACATGACTGACTTTTTCTGCATGTTTGTGGATATTCGTCAGCGCTTCTTGCGCCACCCGGAACAGCACGGTATTGCTGATTTCACTCAACGCATGGAAATCACCTTCGGCATGGAAGCTGACCGGCAGGGACGTGGCGCTTTCAAATTCGTCCGCCAGGTGCCCAAATGCGGCCACCACGCCCAAATCATCGAGCAGTGCAGGGCGGAGGTTGTGGGAAATGCGTCGCACCTCGCTGAGGGCTTCGTTAAGCTGGTCGGTGGCACGCACGAAGGAAGTCTTGGCGGCGTCCGGGTTGCCATTGTTCTGGCCCAGCTTGACCAGGCCGGATTCGATCTGCAGCTTGATCGATACCAGCAACTGGCTGAGACCGTCATGCAGGTCACGCGACAGGCGGGCGCGTTCATCTTCCTGCGAGCTGACCACGCTTTGCGCCAGCACTTTGAGCTTGGCTTCAGCCAGCCGCGATTCGCTGATATTCAGCGCCAGGCCGGACAAGGCAATCAACAGGGCGCTGATGAGGGCAATGCCGGCGATCCAGGACATGGTGCTTTGTATGTTTTTCGCCACTTGAATGTCAATTTTATTGAGGGCGTTGTCGACATCGTCCAGGTAAATGCCGGTGCCCAGCATCCAGCCCCATTGTTCCAGCATGACCACATAGCCGAGCTTGGGCATGACTTTGTGCATGGATGGCTTTTCCCACATGTAGCGGATGGCACCGCCACCGGATTTGGCCTTGTTGATCAAATCCTGGATGGTGAAATTGCCTTGTGGGTCAGTCATGTCCCATAAGTCCTTGCCGACCAGGTCGGGCTGGCGCGGGTGCATGAGGTTTTTGCCCTGCATGTCATAGATGTAAAAATAACCATCGTCGCCAAAATCCAATGCTGCCAGAATCTTCTTGGCTTCTTCGCGGGTGGCCGGGCTTTGTTGTTTGCTGTTGTAAAGATGGGAAACGGCCGCTGTGCCCAGGGTGACATAATGCTTGAGTTCGGCTTCCTTGCTGGCCAGGTAAGCTTGTTCGACCGTGTTTCTTTGCTGCTTGGCGAGAAAGGTTGCCTGATAAAACACGGCTACCGCTATCCCGGCAAAGGACAACAGGAAGGGCGCAACCGCCAGCAGGATGATTTTATACCTGAGTTTCATGAAGCAAATCGGGTTCCGGGTACCGCTACAATCAAAAGGAGTTCTACTGTAGCCTTGAACCGGATTTAAGGCAAAATGAATGCAGGCGGGCAGCAGGTGAAAAAAAACCCCGCCTGGGCGGGGTTTTTCATAAAGCCAAAATCGGTATTAAGGATTTTGGATGTTGGAAGCTTGCTTGCCTTTAGGGCCTTGCGTGACTTCGAACGTTACTTTTTGACCTTCTTTCAGGGTCTTAAAGCCGTTCATCTGGATTGCGGAAAAGTGGGCGAACAAATCCTCACCGCCGTCATCCGGAGTGATAAAGCCGAAACCTTTGGAATCATTGAACCACTTGACGGTACCTGTTGCCATAATGCATCTTTCAAATAGAAACTAATCACACGAGCCGTAAAAGCAAGAAACCTAGCACTATGCTACCTCCCCCTTGACCTGCTCACTTCATATTGACAATTTAGTACTTATCTTGTCAATAAATATCATTCTTGGCGGAAAAAAAGCTAAAGTCAAGAAACTTTTGGTTACAAATGCACTAGTCATGCCGTACTGTTGTATTTTTACTTAATGACAAGAAAATCCCGTAAATTAAACGGAAATAAATAGATTTTTAAAAGAAACTTGATCTATGGGAATTAATCACCATCTGCGAGAAAAGCGGAAAGCGCGTAACATTTGATCAGGGCGAGAATTAAGCTGGTTTTATTCGCTTATTATTTGTCTCTGGACTGAATCAACGTACTAGAATATACGTATGGGAAACAAGCAAGAAAACGGTACGATACTGGAACGTCAGGCTCAGAAGCTAAAGCCGCCTTCCATGTACCAGGTGATTTTATTGAATGATGACTACACTCCTATGGAATTTGTGGTGGCTATCGTACAAGAATATTTTAACAAGGATCGTGAAACTGCCATGCAGATCATGCTCAAGGTGCACAGGGATGGCAAAGGGATATGTGGCGTTTATTCCAAGGATATTGCGCTGACCAAAGTGGAACTCGTTTTAACGCACGCCCGTAAGGCAGGACACCCCCTGCAATGTGTGATGGAGGAAGTATGATTGCGCAAGAACTGGAAGTTAGTCTGCATATGGCCTTTGTTGAGGCCAGGCAGGCTCGTTATGAATTCATCACGGTTGAGCATTTATTGCTGGCCTTGCTGGACAACCCTTCCGCAGCGGAAGTCTTGAGGGCTTGCGCTGTCAATATTGACGATTTGCGCAAAACCCTGGGTAATTTCATTACCGACAATACACCTACCGTTCCAGGTACCAGTGAAGTCGATACCCAGCCAACGCTGGGTTTCCAGCGCGTGATCCAGCGGGCCATCATGCATGTGCAGTCGGCATCGAATGGCAAGAAAGAGGTCACCGGTGCCAATGTGCTGGTTGCCATCTTTGGCGAAAAAGATTCTCATGCTGTGTATTATTTACATCAGCAGGGCGTGACACGCCTGGACGTTGTGAACTTCATTTCGCATGGCGTGCGCAAGGACAGTCACAACGAACCGGCTAAATCGCCAGAGGGTAACGAAGAAAACGCTGCCGAAGCCCAGGTCAAGGAAAACCCGCTTGACCAGTTCACGCAAAACCTGAACAAGGCTGCCGCCGAAGGCAAGATTGATCCACTGATCGGCCGTGACAGCGAACTAGAGCGCGTGATCCAGATTCTGTGTCGTCGCCGCAAAAACAACCCGCTGCTGGTGGGTGAGGCCGGTGTTGGCAAAACTGCCATCGCCGAAGGCCTGGCATGGCGCATCACCCAAAATGATGTACCTGATATTTTGAATAACGCCGTCGTCTATTCACTGGACATGGGTGCTTTGCTGGCCGGTACCAAATACCGTGGTGATTTCGAGCTGCGCCTTAAAGGTGTGCTGAAACAGTTGAAAGACACGCCCAACGGCATCTTGTTCATTGATGAAATCCACACCATCATCGGTGCCGGTTCGGCATCGGGCGGTACGCTGGATGCATCCAATCTGTTGAAACCGGCGCTGTCCAGTGGCCAGTTGAAGTGCATCGGTGCGACAACTTATACAGAATACCGTGGTGTGTTTGAAAAAGACCACGCTCTGGCACGTCGTTTCCAGAAAATTGATGTCAATGAACCAACCGTGGAACAAACCGTGCAGATTTTGCGTGGCCTGAAATCCAAGTTTGAAGAACACCACAACGTCAAGTATTCTGCATCGGCGCTGGCGACTGCGGCTGAACTGTCTGCCCGTTTCATCAATGACCGTCATTTGCCTGACAAGGCCATCGACGTGATCGACGAAGCTGGTGCGGCACAGCGCATTTTGCCCAAGTCCAAGCAAAAGAAAACCATAGGCAAGGCCGATATCGAAGACATCATCTCGAAAATCGCCCGTATTCCGCCACAGACTGTCAATCAGGACGACCGCAGCAAGCTGCGCACCATAGACCGCGACCTGAAAAACGTGGTCTTTGGTCAGGAACCTGCGATTGAAGCGCTGTCATCTGCCATCAAGATGGCACGTGCCGGCTTGGGCAAGACAGACAAGCCTATCGGTTCTTTCCTGTTCTCCGGTCCTACCGGCGTCGGCAAGACCGAGGTCGCCAAGCAACTGGCGTTCACCCTGGGTATAGAACTGATACGCTTCGACATGTCGGAATACATGGAAAGGCATGCCGTCAGCCGTCTGATTGGCGCGCCACCGGGTTATGTTGGTTTTGATCAGGGTGGTTTGCTGACTGAAGCCATCACCAAAAAACCACATGCCGTGCTGTTGCTGGATGAAATTGAAAAAGCCCATCCGGATGTCTTCAACATCCTGTTGCAGGTCATGGACCATGGCACGTTGACGGATAACAACGGTCGCAAGGCCGATTTCCGCAACGTCATCATCATCATGACCACCAATGCCGGCGCTGAAAGCCTGCAGAAACGCTCTATCGGTTTCAATGACAGTAAAGAAGCCGGTGATGAAATGGCGGATATCAAGCGCATGTTTACGCCTGAATTCCGCAATCGTCTGGATGCCATCATCAGCTTCCGTGCACTGGATGAAGAAATCATCCTGCGTGTGGTCGACAAGTTCCTGATGCAGTTGGAAGAGCAATTGCACGAGAAAAAAGTCGAAGCGACATTCACGGATAATTTGCGTAAATTCCTGGGTAAAAAAGGCTTTGATCCACTCATGGGTGCCCGTCCTATGGCACGTTTGATACAGGACATGATACGTAAAGCCTTGGCGGATGAACTTTTGTTCGGTAAGCTGGTGACAGGTGGTCGCGTGATTGTTGACCTGGATGACAAAGACCAGATCAAACTGGAATTTTCTGAAGGCGATGCAACTCCGCCAGAAACATCGCAAGAGGTGGTTGAAGTCGAATAAATTGCTACACACCCCGCACGTGCTTAAACGTGTTTACGATCAAAGCACGTGCGGGGCCTTCCAGACAATAATGAGCAAGGGTTGCACACCTATGCGCAAAGGAGACAAGTATGGCTGGCTTGAAACTTCCCACCTATATACTGGAATATACAACCAAGACCATCGATGCCGTGTTATCGCAGACGGCACTCGAAGGTAATGAAGTAGAAATCGATGTGTATGAACGCATGGATGCCAGCAAAAAGCATACGGCGTCCGGTATCCGGGTCAAGGGTGACGGCGACATGTTTCGCGTATCCGTCAAGACGGCAAGCGGCTCGCACAGCGATGACTGGAACTACACCATCTTGCGGGAATCAGCAGGACGCAGCCGCAAGATGAAAAAATAAGCCACTGTCAGTGGAAAAGTAAGCAAAGCAAAAGCCCGGCTATGCGCCGGGCTTTTGCTTTTTGCTTTTGTTTTTTTATTTCTGGGTTCAACTTGGTAGTCAACCCGCGCTGGTGATAATCGTCGGTGAGCTGGTGATGGTCTTGTGTACCGGGCATTTTGCTGCGATGGCAATCAGGCGGGTGCGCTGCTCTTCGGTCAATTCTGCACCCTGCAGGATGACTTCTTTCGTGAATATATCCTGCACGCCTTCCTTGTGATGGGTCAGTTTGACTTCCACCTTGTCCAGCGGCCAGGCGTGCTGGCGGGCATACCAGCGCACTGTGATGGCAGTACATTCGCCCAGTGCTGCGGTCAGCAGGTCATACGGGGCAGGGCCCAGGTTGCCCCCTTCCACATCCAGCGGCTCGTCACCTTTGATGTGGTGGCCGGATACAGCGATATCGACAGCAAAATTACTTTCGCCGGTTTCGATGACATGGGCAGAGATGGTCTTTTCGGTCATGGTCTTGTTCCTGTTGCTATTGATGGTTCTTAGTCTGGAAGCGGGATAAATTCATCGTCGCCAGGTACTTTGCCGAGGCGGCCCGCTTTCCAGTCATCTTTGGCCTGCTCGATGCGCGCTTCCGAGGTCGATACAAAATTCCAGAAAATATAACGTTGCTCAGGCAGTGTGGCACCACCCAGCAAGACCAGGTGGGCATCGCTGCTGGCGGTGATGGTCACTGCTGCACCTTCTTCAAACACGGGCATGCTGCGCTGCTGTATGGTTTCATCACCGATACGCAATTCGCCTGATATCAGGTACAGGGCACGCTCGGCGTATTCGGCAGGCACCTGCAACTGGCTGCCAGCGGGCATTTTGGCTTCCACATAAAACAGCGGGCTGAATATTTTTACCGGTGCCGTGTGGCCATAGGCAGAACCGGCGATCAGCTTCAGTGCCACCTGGCCGATGTCAAATGTGGGCAGGGTGTCTGCCGCATGGTGATGGAACTCTGGTTCCACTTCTTCGAATTCTTTCGGCAGCGCGACCCAGCTCTGCAAGCCATGCAGGGTACGGTTCTGCCTACGCTGTTCCGGGCTGCTGCGCTCAGAATGCACGATGCCGCGCCCGGCCGTCATCCAGTTGACGGCACCTGCCAGTATTTCCTGTTCTGAACCCAGGCTGTCACGGTGGTACATATTGCCTTCAAACAGATAAGTCACTGTCGCCAGGCCTATGTGCGGATGCGGGCGTACATCCATGCCATGTCCGGCTTCAAATTCGGCTGGACCCATATGGTCCAGGAAGATAAACGGGCCTACCATATGCCGTTTGGCAAATGGCAGCACGCGGCCAACAGTAAAATCGCCAAGATTCTTGACGCGCGGGCTGATGATCAGGCTGATGACACTCATATGCATGGTCCTTTCCGGATGAGTCTGATATAGAAGCCGGAGTGAGGTATCCGGCAAGCATGAACAGACATGAAAACTGGTTTTGCCATGGATTGTAATTCCAAAGCAAGCATCCTGCATTGCATGATGTTGCACTGCAAAAAAACGGATGAAAACTATTATATTTGATATAATTTTTTTGCGTAACATTGCATCGGTTTTTAGCGACTTCCTCATATTTCTTCATGGAGATGTGATGGGCTCATGTCATCCACTCTTCATCAGGCAACAGCTTCCTATGCAGGCACCGTTAAAGCTTCATGCGCGCTTATTTTTCGGCATGGTGACATTGTTCAATATGCTGCAACGCCCACCTATGCCGTTGGTGATAGCTAATGGTAAAAAAGCCGAATTGAAATTTTCATTCGTGCTGGAAGGCGTGCTGTCGGGCTATGTCGGTGCCGATGACCTGACACCACTGAAAAACTGAACCATCCAGATTTTTTGATTATTTTTCTCATTTGCTCATTTTTACCAGGAAGCCATCATGAAACTACTCGCCTTCGCTGCCAGCAGCAGTAAAAAATCCGTCAACAAACAACTGGTCACCTATGCCGCCCACCTGGTTGCCGGTGCCGAAGTAGAAGTACTGGACTTGAATGATTATGAATTGCCGCTGTTCAGCGTTGACAAAGAAGCCGATCTCGGCAAGCCCGCACTGGCCCTGGCTTTTTTGGACAAGATCGCCAATAGCGACGCCATCCTGATTTCCTTCGCTGAGCACAATGGTTCATACAGCGCTGCCTATAAAAACCTGTTTGACTGGTGTTCCCGCGCGAATGGCAAGGTGTTCCAGGGTAAGCCCATGGTAATGCTATCCACATCCCCCGGCGCACGCGGCGGCGCCAGCGTCCTGGCATCCGCCACGACCTCTGCACCATTCTTTGGCGGGCAATTAAAGGCCAGCCTGTCAGTGCCGACCTTTTATGAGAATTTTGATGTGGAGAAGCAGGAATTGAAAAATGAGGAGTTAAAGGGGAAATTGCTGGCGGCGTTGGCGACGCTGGCTTGAGGGCACCAAGCCACTGCGCTGTTTCGCCAGATTGACGTTGCGATTGAATGACGGCAATCCTGTCAGCGTCGCTCCAGCGCAGGCTGGAGGCTACCGGGCTGGCGCTCCAGTGGCGTTGTTTTTGTGCCGTACTTTGATTGAAACGATTGCTCTTCGTGGATACAAGCCGGGTCTCGGCCCGGCAGCCGAATTCCTTTCTTTGCTTCGCCAAAGAACGGAATCAAAGAAAGGCGACCGCAGACTCGCTCCCTGCGGGAGTGCCCATTTATGTAGCACAAAAAATGGGAAGGTCCGCAACTCGCCTGCGGCTCAAACATCGGACCTTCTTTTTCCATTTTCTGCACTACACAAATGGCTTCGTCCCAAGCGGAAGAGAGTCAAAGACAAATACAACGTCAAAATCAACAACAAAGTCAAAAGCAACTGCAACACCAACACCATGGTTAATCGATGTCATTCAAATAAATATGAATGCGGTTGTGTTGACGTTGGTTTTGACTTTGCTGTTGCAGTTGTTTTTGAGGTTGTTTTTGACTCTCATCCGCTTGGGACGATGTAATTTGTGCTTCACAGAAAATGGAATTAGAAGAGCCGATGTCTGAGCGAAGCGAGTTGCGGATATTCCCATTTTTTGTGATGCACAAATTATGCTGAAGCGTAGCGTAAGCACCCGAAGGGAGAGTCTGCGGTCGCCTTTCTTTGATTCCGTTCTTTGGCGAAGCAAAGAAAGGAATTCGGCTGCCGGGCCGAGACCCGGCTTGTATCCACGAAGAGCAATCGTTTAAATCAAAGTACGGCATGCAACGAACGCCGCTACAGCGACGTAAACATGATTGCCGCACATCGGAAGAAACCCATCCTCATCCCCGCCTTCTCCTTGAAGGAGAAGGAGTAAAAACTTGCCCAGACTTGTTCACCGTGGCACTTGCAAGTTGCGACAAAAAGCATGCATTACAAAAGTCCGGCACAGGCCGAACCCAGCCACCATCCTCAATGCTTACCCGTACTCCCAAAACCACCCTCACCACGCTCACTCTGTCCAAATTCATCAACGATATTAAAACCCACCTGCAACACCGGTACGATGATCAGTTGGGCCAGTCTTTCCATGGGTTGCAGCGTGAATTCTGACTGGCCGCGGTTCCAGGTGGATACCATCAACTGGCCCTGGTAGTCGGAATCAATCAGGCCAACCAGGTTGCCCAGCACGATGCCGTTTTTGTGGCCCATGCCGCTGCGTGGCAAGATCATGGCGGCGTAGCCGGGGTCGGCGATGTGGATGGCCAGGCCGGTGGGAATCAACACCGTCTGGCCGGGCTGAATGGTGATGGCGGCATCGATGCAGGCGCGCAGGTCGAGGCCGGCGCTGCCGGGGGTGCCGTAGGCGGGCAGCAAGTCTTTCATGCGGCTGTCGATGATTTTCAGGTCTATGTTTTTCATGGTATTGAGCAAAAAATAATGCCCGAAGGACGCTGGCCCCTGGGCATGAATGGAAGAATTAAATCAGGCTGGTACGCAAGGCGATTTCAGCTACCAGGTTCTGGGCCAGGGTGTGTTTGTCTGCGCGCGGCAGGGCAGTATGGCCTTGCTCGTCAAACAGCACCAGCTCATTGTCGTCCTTGCCAAAGGTATGGTGGCCGATATTGCCAACCAGTAGCGGGATATTTTTCTTGAGGCGTTTGGCGGCACCGTATTGCAACAGGTTTTCTGATTCGGCGGCAAAGCCTACGCAGTAAGGGCGATCGGGCAGGGCGGCTACGGCTGCCAGAATGTCCGGGTTTTGGGCAAATTGCAATTGTGGCGTATCACTGTCGCAGGTTTTTTTCAGTTTCTGCGCGCTGGCATTGGCGACGCGCCAGTCGGCAACGGCGGCAACGGCGATGAAGATGTCCTGCCTATGTTGTGCCGACGGCGCCAGTTGTGCCATCACAGCATCATGCATTTGCTGTGCAGTCTGTACTTGTATGCGGCGCACGCCATAGGGCGCATCCAGCGCGGTGGGGCCAGAAACCAGGGTGACAATGGCACCGGCTTCCCAGGCGGCCTGGGCAATCGCATAACCCATCTTGCCAGATGACAGATTGGTGATGCCGCGTACCGGGTCTATCGGTTCAAACGTGGGGCCGGCGGTGATCAGTACATGTTTGCCAGCCAGTGTCTTGGGCTGGAAGGCTGCGATGATTTCGGCCAGCAACTGTGCAGGTTCCAGCATGCGGCCCATGCCGGTTTCACCACAGGCCTGGTCGCCGGCAGCGGGGCCAAGGAGGTGTATGCCATCGGCCTTGATCTGTTGCACATTGCGCTGGGTGGCGGGGTTTTGCCACATTTCCACATTCATGGCGGGGGCAACCAGCAGCGGCAGGTCGGCCGGGCGGGCAACGCACAAGGTGGATAGCAAATCATTGCAGGCACCATGGGCCAGCTTGAAGATAAAATCGGTACTGCATGGCGCAATGACGATGGCGTCAGCATCACGGGTCAGGTCTATGTGCGGCATGTTGTTGCTGATGCGCGCATCCCACTGGTCGGTATACACGGTATTGCCAGACAGGGCCTGCATGGTCACCGGGGTGATGAAGTGGGTTGCTGATTCTGTCATCACCACCTGCACTTTGGCACCGGCTTTGCCCAGCGCCCGTGTCAATTCTGCGATTTTGTAGCAGGCTACGCCACCGGTCAGGCCCAGAACGATCTTTTTACCAGCCAGTCGCAGACTCATGGTGCTACTCCTTATTTTTTCACGCGACGCAATTCATCCAATATGAATAATGCCGCACCGACGCAAATCGCGCTATCAGCGATGTTAAAGGCCGGGAAATGATAAATTTCCAGGTAATGGAAATCCAGAAAATCAATCACATGGCCATACAGCAGCCTGTCGATGACATTGCCCAGGGCACCGCCCATGATCAGTGCCAGCGCCGTGCAAAACAGCTTTTGCCCGGCATGGCGTTTCATCAGATAGGTGATATAAGCGGCTGCTATCAAACCGATGGCGGTAAACAAATAACGCTGCCAGCCTGTTTCCGTCGCCAGGAAGCTGAACGCTGCGCCCTTGTTATAGGCCAGAGTCAGGTTGAAAAATGAGGTGATGCTCAGGGTCTCGGCATAAGCAAAGGCCTTGCTGATGGTGATCTTGCTGACCTGATCCAGCAAGATGACGATGGCAGCCAGACCCAGCCAGGGCACGAGGCCAGCGCCAGAAGAGCTGGAACCTGAATAATTATTTGAAACAGCAGGTTTTTTTTTGGTTGCCATGGGCATTGAACTCTTGTGAAGTCTTGGTAAATACGGGCTGGGTCAGACTTGCGCTTGATCCCGCCCGTATGACAAATGCTTAATTAAACTTACTTAAACTTATTTATGCATACCGACGTGTTTCGCCAGCACCAAACAGGTTGCTGACGCAACGGCCGCACAGCCCGGGGTGTTCTGGATTGCTGCCTACATCCGCACGATAATGCCAGCAACGCTCGCATTTTTCATATTTGGACGGGGCAACGACCACGGCTTCTTCGACTTCGCTGGCAACCTGTTCCACACCGGCTGCTGAGGTGATCAGGGTAAATTTCAAGTCATCGGCAAAACTGTTCAATACGTCAAACTTGCTGCCGCTGGCCTTGATCGTCACTTCTGCCTGCAAGGAAGAACCGATGCCACCGGCCACGCGTACTTCTTCCAGTTGCTTGGTGACATCCGTACGGACTGCACGCAGGGCGGCATACTTGGCTAGCAAGGTCTCTGCATCAGCGATCTCTGGCAGGTTGTAATAAGTTTGCGTGAAGATGGTTTCATCGCTGTCTTTGTAGGCATCGGCAGCGGCAAAGAACTGCCATGCTTCTTCAGCGGTGAAAGACAGCATCGGTGCCATCAGGCGCAGCAGCGATTGCGTGATATGCCAGATCGCGGTTTGTGCAGAGCGGCGCGCAGGTGAAGTCGTGCCGCTGGTGTACAGGCGGTCTTTCAGGATGTCGAGGTAGAAACCACCTAGGTCTTCCGAACAGAAAGACTGCAATTTGCTGACCACAGGGTGGAATTCAAATGCCTCAAAATGTGTCAGGATTTCTTTTTGCAATGCCGTCATATTGGCGATGGCATAACGGTCTATCTCCAGCAAGTCATTGATGGCGACTGCATCTTTCGCTGCATCGAAATCAGAGGTGTTGGCCAGCAAAAAGCGCAAGGTATTGCGGATGCGGCGATAGGCTTCCGTTACACGCTTCAGGATTTCATCAGAGATGGACAATTCGCCTGAATAGTCAGAAGAGGCAACCCATAGGCGCAAGATATCTGCACCCAAGGTATCGAATACTTTCTGAGGTGCGATCACATTTCCTTTGGATTTGGACATTTTTTCGCCATTACCGTCCACGGTGAAACCATGTGTCAACAAGGCTTTGTAAGGCGCACGGCCATCCAGCATCGACGCTGTCAACAGCGAAGAATGGAACCAGCCACGATGCTGGTCAGAACCTTCCAGATACAGATCTGCCGGGAAAGCGGATTGTTCTTTATGTGATCCGCGCAAGACGGTCTGATGCGTCACGCCAGAATCAAACCAGACATCCAGGGTGTCGCGGTTTTTTACATACATGGCAGCTTCATCACCGAGCAAATCAGCAACTTCGATTTTTTGCCAGGCTTCGATGCCTTCTTTTTCTATGCGCAGGGCGATCTGCTCCAGCAGTTCTGGTGTGCGTGGATGCAATTGGCCAGTTTCCTTATGCAGGAAGAAAGCCATAGGCACACCCCATTGACGCTGGCGCGACAAGGTCCAGTCAGGGCGGTTGGCGATCATGCCATGCAAACGCGCCTTACCCCATGCCGGGAAGAAGGCGGTGTCATCAATTGCTTTCAATGCCGTCTGACGCAGGCTGTCACCACCGGCTTTGGGCGTATTGTCCATGCTGGCAAACCACTGTGAGGTGGCGCGATAGATGATCGGTGTCTTATGGCGCCAGCAATGCATATAGCTATGTTCAAACATCTTGAACGAAAACAGGGTGCCCGCTTCGCGCAGTTTGTCACAGATAGGCTTGGATGCTTCCCAGATCGTCATGCCAGCAAAGAACGGCAGGCTGGACGCAAATTTACCATCACCCATCACAGGGGCGATGATGTCGTCATCCTTCATGCCATGCGCCTTGCATGACTGGAAATCTTCGATACCGTAAGCAGGCGCAGAGTGCACCACGCCAGTACCGGTTTCTGTACTCACGTATTCACCCAGGTAGACCGGCGAAAAACGGTCATAGCCAGCATCCATTGCTGCCAGCGGATGCTTGAATTTGATTTCAGACAAATCTGCACCCAGGCAAGTCGCGATGACTTCGCCTGTCAGGCCATAGTTAGTCAGGCTGGCTTCGACCAGATCTTTCGCCAATATCAGCAGGATGTCTTCACCGTCGCGCTGGGTCTTGACCAGGGCGTAAGTGATTTCCGGGTGCATGTTCAGCGCCTGGTTGGATGGGATAGTCCATGGCGTTGTGGTCCAGATGACGCAGTAACCTTTGTCCAGCGGCAGCTTGTCCAGTTTGAAGGCAGCGGCCAGTTTGTCATGTTCAGCAAAGGGGAAGCCGACATCGATAGATGGGTCGCGTTTGTTTTCGTATTCGACTTCAGCTTCTGCCAGGGCAGAACCGCAGTCAAAGCACCAGTTGACCGGTTTCAGGCCGCGATAGACATAGCCTTTTTCCAGCAACTTGCCAAGCGCACGCAATTCATCTGCTTCATTGCCAAAGGCCATGGTTTTGTAGGGATTATCCCATTCACCCAGGACCCCCAGGCGGATGAAGCCGGCTTTTTGTTTTTCTATCTGTTCATTCGCATACACGCGTGCCTTGGCGTGCACTTCTGCTACGGGCAGGTTTTTGCCAAACAGTTTTTCTACCTGGATTTCGATGGGCATGCCGTGGCAATCCCAGCCAGGTACATAGGGGGCATCAAAGCCAGCCATGGTACGGGCTTTGACGATCATGTCTTTCAATATCTTATTGACGGCATGACCCAGGTGGATGTCACCATTGGCATACGGCGGGCCATCATGCAGGATGAATTTCGGGCGACCGGCAGACGCCTTGCGCACACGCTCATAGATTTTTTTGTCTTGCCAGTCCTTGACCCACTTGGGTTCGCGCTTGGCCAGGTCGCCGCGCATGGGGAAAGCTGTTTCGGTCATGTTGACCGGGTATTTACTGGCAGTTTTTGCCGCTTTGTTTTCAGACATAATGAGTTTTCTATTTTTAAAATCGGGGTGAAGTCACAAGCAAGTACAGTGAAAGTACAACAAGGTGAGCTTCAAATTCGGTCAGTGGCAGAGCGGGCAGGGCGGTGGCTGTCGGCGAAGTATGCACGCGCTTGTTCCGCATCCTTGTTGATGGCTGCAGTCAGGGTCGGCAAGTCTATGTATTTTTCTTCGTCACGCAGTTTTTTCAAAAATTCTATCTGCACGACTTTGCCGTAAGCGTGACCGCTGTAATCAAATACATGGGTTTCCAACAGCACGCGGCCGCTGTCATCGACAGTAGGACGCACGCCCAGGCTGGCCACGGCAGGCAAAGGCTGGTCAGACAAACCATGTACCTGTACGATAAAGATGCCATTCAGGGCCGGGCGGTGATGGGCGATACGCAGGTTCAGCGTAGGGAAACCAAGGGTGCGCCCCAGCTTTTGGCCATGCACCACATGGCCAGAAATACGGTAAGGGTGACCGAGCAGGGCTTCGGCCTCATCAAAATCACCATTGGCCAGGGCCAGACGTACCGCTGATGAAGAAATGCGCACGCCCTTGTTTTGTACCGAAGGCAGGGTTTCAACCGTAAAGCCAAAGCGTTGTCCGGCTTCGGTCAGCGTGGCGATATCACCGGCGCGTTTGGCACCAAAGCGAAAATCTTCGCCGACCATGACCCATTTAACGTGCAGGCCATCGACCAATACTTTTTCGATGAAGTCTTGCGGTGACAATGCGGCGAAATGGGCATTGAAATGTTCAACGATCACCCTGTCCACACCCGCTGCCTGCAGCGAAGCCATATTGTCGCGCAAATTGGCGATACGGGTAGGTGCTTTCGAGATGTCACCCAGCATCTGGGCAAAGAATGCGCGCGGATGTGGTTCAAATGTCATCACTGCAGCTTCTATGCCCAGACGTGTAGCCGCATCCCGCAAACGGGCAAGCAAAGTCTGGTGGCCCAGATGCACGCCATCAAAATTGCCTATCGCCAGCGCACAGGGTGCACGGGAGGCTGCATTTGGAAGTCCGCGAAATACCTTCATTGTTTCCAGAAAACTGCTGCAAAGCCTTAGATTATAAATGCTTTCGTCTGGCTATAGATTTGATCTGAGGTGCAAATGCAAATTTTGCAAGGGAATAATGTAAGAATTCCCCGCTTTACTTGTCACTTGCTTGCCAAGGAATTAATGATGATGTGACCACAAGACATCATTGGAGCTCAGATAAGACTGGACAGCTTCTTTATTGCCAGTCGCGTGTTTCATGATTTCGCCGCAGCTGCAAATGCCCTGGTAGGGTTGAATATGTGAGCAGGCAGAGACTTTTTGCAGGAAGACCTGAACGGATTTGCTGCAGTTTTTGCATTTAAAGGTCAGGATGCGGGCAGGTTTGTTGATCATGATGCGAATTTTCTAAACAATTAATAAATTCATATAAGCCGTGAGCGGATAATCACCGATCACAAAGTACCATTACTATTTTAATTTCAAGCGCCACAATGATGTAACTTCCTTCACACGTGCAGCATGCAAGGGATCGTTTTCATCCGTGGATTTGGGATGGCGTGGCTTGATATCCATCTTGCCGATGACAGTCAGGCCGCCAGCGTCTATCCAGCTCTGCAAATCGGTAGTGCCGCGCAGGCCCAGGTGTTCAGCAAAGTCGGACATGATCAGCCAGGCTTCGCCCTGCGCTTCCAGATGTTCTGCCACGCCAGCCAGAAAGCCGCGCAACATGCGGCTGTCGGGGTCATACACGGCATATTCTATTGGCGAGTTGGGGCGAGCGGGCAACCATGGCGGGTTACAGACCACCAATGGCGCACGGCCAGGCGGGAACAGGTCTGCCTGCATCAATTCTATTTGGCCGGACATGCCCAGCCTGTCCACGTTTTCACGGGCGCAGGCAAGGGCACGCTGGTCCTGGTCGGTTGCCACGATCTTTTTGACGCCACGCTTTGCCAGCAGCGCTGACAGCACGCCGGTACCCACACCAATATCAAAGGCCAGTGTCGTTGACGGCAGCGGGGCCTTGGCCAGCAAGTCGATATACTCACCACGCACGGGGGAAAAGACGCCATAGTAAGGATGGATTTTTGCGCCCAGCGCAGCGATTTCCACGCCATTCTTGCGCCATTCATGGGCGCCTATCAGGCCCAACAATTCCCGCAGGGAGGCCACAAAGGCCGTCGTCGGTTCGCCATACACTTCATGGCAGGCTTGCGTCACGTCTGGCGCACGGCGCAGGGTGATGCGGTAATCGGCTTCAAAGGGAATCAATACCATGGCCAGCACACGGGCGCGCTGCGATTGCGCCTGGCGGTGCAGGTTGAATGCTTCTTTCGCGGATTCAGGTACTTTGGCTTTCTTGCTGGCCCTGGCCGGTTTTTTATCGATGCGGCGCGCCAGCGCCTGCAAGAGCTGCTTGCCATTGTGGTAGTCGCCACGCCACAGCAAGGCTGTGCCTTCGCAAGCCAGCTTGTAGGCGGCTTCTACATTCATGCGGTCATCGGCAATCTGCACACGCTTGGGGGCCGGTGCCCCGCTTTCTGAATGCCAGCGGCATGATCGTGCTTCGTCGTTTTCTGTCCAGTGCAATTGCAGAAGTGGGGTGGGGGTGTTCATGTTTTTCTTTTTGTGATGCTGCGGGTTTGCCACACTAGAGCTCGGCCAAGGCTGGAGTGTAACAAAGAAAGCCCCTTCAATGAACGTTGACGCTGATGGGCGAGGTGTTGCGGGAGTGTTGCAGGTATGCTTTCTTTATCTGGAGACAATAAAAAATGCAGATGATGGCTGCCATCTTGTGTTAACCTCATATTTCTTAATATATTAAGACTGCGAGATACTCACTATGCCCATGCCATTGCGTTCTGTTCTGATTGCCACTTTTCTGTCTTCACTGGTAATGGCTGCACCTGCCAGTCTGTCTGCCACGGCTGCCCCCGTAACTGTCAGCAAAAAAGCGGATCAGGGGTTTGCCCGTATCAAGGCTTCCTTCCTGAGCGCCTTGTGGCAACAGGATCCGGATATGGCAATGGCGGCAGGTCGCTATCAGGATGCGAATAAACTGGTACTGCCCAATCAGGCTGCCCGCGATGCCTATGTAGCTTTTGCCGATAACTGGCTGGCGCAAATCGGCAAGGTCGATGCAGAAAGCTTGTCTGCCAATGAGCAGACTGATCTGGCGCTGATACGCAATTACCTGAATGGCACGCGCTGGTATCTGACGCAATTCCGCGAATTTGAATGGAATCCTACCCAGCACAATATTGCCGGCGGTTTTGATTCAATACTGAATACCGATTTTGCGCCCACAGCCAAACGGGTACAGGTGGCCATACAGCGTCTACAAGCCGTGCCTGCTTATTACGCTGCTGCCAAAGCCAGTATCAAGAACCCCACCCCAGAACACACTCGCCTGGCGATCAAGCAAAGTGCCGGTGCCATCGCTGTGCTGGCTGAACTGGAAAAAACGGCCACCCAGGAAAAGCTGGCTGGCAAGGACAAAGCCGCTCTGGATGAAGGTTTAAAAAATGCCCGCGCTGCTGTCAATGATTATGTACAGTTTCTGGAATCGCTGGAAAAAACACTGGACCCGGCCACCGCACGTTCTTTTCGCATAGGCAAGGATTTATATGACGGCAAATTTGTTGCCGACATCCAGTCTTCACTGACGGCAGAACAGACGTACCAGCGCGCATTGAAGTTCCGGGACGAAGCGCATCTGAATATGGAAAAACTGGCGGATCAGCTATGGGATAAAACCATGGGCACGCAAGCCAAGCCTGCCGACCGCGTCCGCAAGATTGCCATGGTGATCGACAAGCTGTCTGAAAAACATGTGGCAGGCAAAGACCTGTTCACTGAAATCCGCAGCCAGTTGCCGCAACTGGAAAAATGGATACGTGAGCATGACCTGGTCAGCCTGGATGCCAAAAAGCCCCTGATCGTGCGCGAAACGCCAGTGTACCAGCGCGGTGTCAGCCTGGCGTCAATAGAAGCGCCCGGTATCTTCAGGCCCAATGACAAGACCTATTACAATGTCACGCCTTTTGATGGCCAAAGCCCGGAACAGATCGAAGGTATCTTGCGTGAACACAATTACTGGGTTTTGCAGATATTGAATATCCATGAAGCCATTCCCGGCCATTACACCCAGTTGCAACATGCGAATCAGTCACCGTCGGTGATCAAGACCCTGTTCGGCAATGGTGCCATGGTGGAAGGCTGGGCCGTGTACAGCGAACGCATGATGCTGGAATCTGGCTATGGCGGCAATACGCCAGAAATGTGGCTCATGTATTACAAATGGAACTTGCGCGCCGTCTGCAATACCATCCTCGATTATCAGGTGCATGTGCTGGGCATGACAGAGGCCGAGGCCAAAGATTTCCTGATGAACCAGGCTTTCCAGACCAAGGCAGAAGCCGATGGTAAATGGCTGCGGGTGCAATACACGTCGGTGCAACTGGCCAGTTACTTTAGCGGCTACAGCGAAATCCTGGAGTTCCGTGAACAGTTGAAAAAACAGCAAGGCGATAAGTTCAAACTCAAGCAATTCCACGAACAATTCCTCAGCTATGGCAGCGCCCCTGTGGGAATGATCAAGAAGCTGATGTTGAAGGATGGCGTGAAATAAACAGAGCTTGTTTCATACAGAGGCCAGGCATAAAATTTAACTGCTTTTAAAATTTGACTGCTTTCTCTTTGACACCTCTGCGTCTCTGTATCTCCGTATCTCTGTACTGAGCAGTTTTTAAGTTGGAATGACCGGCAAAGTGCAATGACAGCATGCCGGTCATTCCTTATTCACCAAGCAGCCTTGCCACATAGGGATTGCTGAACATCCCAGTCGGGTCGCAGCTTTGACGGTATGTCTCGAAGGCCAGTACTCTTTCCTGGCGACGGTCACGCAACTGCCCAAGGAAGGCCGGGTTGAACGGGGCCGTAGGTGCAGCAGGGCCAACTGCCGGGTCATAGAAACCGTACATTTTGCCATTGTGCGGCCAGCCACCCATGGCGACCCATTCGCTTTCCACTTCAGCAAAAAAGCTCAGCATTTTGGCCGGATAATCGAGACCATTCTTACTACTGTTGACGGCCACAAAGGCGATCAGGTCAAGGTTGACGAACCAGGCATTGGCGGACTGTGTATACGTCCCAGCCAGCGCTGTATCGCCGCCCTTGATGAAGCGAAATTCCATCGGTGCAGCGATGTGGAAGTTGGCACTTTTGTTGACCTTGCTGCTCACCGATTGCAATGCCGTCCAAACCTTGGACAGGCTGCTGGCTCCCAGGTCAGGCAGTTCGATGAAGTAAGACATGAAAATAACCCTGGCAGCTTCACCCAGCCACAGGTCAGAATTGTTTTTGCCAGCAGTGTTGACTTCACTCCTGATGACCGATATCGCGGTAGAGGTAATCAGTGCCGCCGGGCCGGTAGCAACAAGCGGCGTACTAAAATCCTGGGCAAAGATGGCCGCTTCTTCGGCCAGGTGTTCGCCGAAACGTAAATAGGGCGCGCCGAATTCATCTTTCAGCGCCAGTTGACAGGCGTCTTGTGCCGGTACCGGTGTGGGCGCGGCACCTGATCCACTGTCCACATTCCACCATGCTGCCATGAAGTTGCTGGTGCCGGTGAAGGCATACGGGTTGAAAAATGTTTCCACCCTGGTTTTGGATGCCAGCAGGGCAGCCATGCCGGTACCGAAATCAGATGCACTTTCCCACACATGGTCACTGATGCCCGATGTCAGGCTATTCGCATAAGGACGTGGCAAGACACGGATGGTCACCGCAGTGACCACGCCCAGCGCACCGAGTGACACACGCGCAAATTGCAGTGGCGACCATGCACCGGCCGTGGCAGTGCTGCTGTCAATCACTTTGACCGCGCCGCTGGGGCCCATGATGGCAAAGGCCGTCACGGTTTCGGCAAAAATGGGTGCCTGCACGGTTGCACCATGCACGTCTACAGCGGTCATCCCGCCCAGACTGAAAAAACCGCCGGCTGTCACGGTTTCCAGCATCAGTTTGTTTTGTGTCAGGAATGCGTCGAGTTCATCTTCACGCACACCGGTATTGACGCTCACGCTTTTGCCATCGCTACTGAGTTGCATGCGCTGGTTGCCGTCTTCACCCAGATCGGCATAGCATGACATATCGATGATGACAAAATTGCTGGCTGGTGATTCGCTGCTGGCCACCAGCGGGGTTTGCGAATGGCGTTGACCGGATACACGCACCTGCTTGTTTTGCGCGGCAGCGTTGCTGATGATAGCTAGCAAATCAGCCCGGGTGCGGGGTGCGTAGTAGTAATTATCCCCCTGGTAAAACAGATTCTGGCTCCAGTTTTGCCAGGTGGGGGAAGAGGGGCTGCTACTGTTTGTGGTGATCGGTGGCATGGTTTTTTCCTTGGCAGTGGAGAGTGAAGAAGCAAATCGAGATGATGTGTTGGGTGAAGATGAGGTGATGGGGGAGCATAGGTTGGCCTTGATAGCACTGCCATTTCCCAAGGTAAGCAGCACCAATCCTGCCTATTCACCGCTTCATCACAGGTACACAGCAATACAGGGTGCAATATCTTGCATGGCAAACGCATGGTGCTGGCATTTAAGTTGAATTTTGATGTTAATTAGTCTAGCATAAATTTTAATTAAAACGTTTTCTAACTTGATGTTTGCATGCTTGCTGTTAGCTTGATCCTCAACAGGAATATGCGTCTTTTGCAAAAATTTCGCATTAATTTGAATAAATTCGTCATGCCATGCTTGTTTTATTTAAAAACATGTGGCAAGATAACTCCATCGACTACAGCAGCACCCACTTAACCGAGTAAATAGAGAAAAGGACAGATTGTGAAAACCACGCTACTCCAACAATTGAACCAGGGCTTGTGCGCTAATGCGCAGGGTCTGGCACAGGCTGGCGACGCGGTTCTCAATCTGGCCTCGCTCTCGGCCCATCCTTCGCCCGCCAATCTGCCTCTGCAGTTAGCGCAACAAGGCGCGAAGCCAGCCTTGCCCTTGCATCATCTGGGCGCTTGCCTGCACCTCAACATCCGGGGGGAAACCCCACAGATATTCCGCACCAGTTAGCGTGCACCATATCTGTTGCGATAAGCCCGGATGCGATTAACGCACCGGGCTTTTTGGTTTTTATACAGCTTGATTTTTAGTGCTTGCCAACGTGTGGCGGCAAGCAGATGTTTTTACGGAGTGTGGCGCAGCCTGGTAGCGCAACTGCTTTGGGAGCAGAAGGTCCGAGGTTCGAATCCTCGCACTCCGACCAGTTTAATAGGGGATTAGCCAAGTGGTGACGGCATCTGGTTTTGAACCAGATATTCCAAGGTTCGATTCCTTGATCCCCTTCCAGTTTGACCTACCTGTCATGTCGTCGAATGCACGCTTTACAGGTAGGAAATGCAACAGAAATAAGAGCTTCAGCCTGCTTTGGGGTGGCCATAACTTAACGGTGAAAGTCGTGGACTGTGAATCCGCTTATCTCGGTTCGATTCCGAGTGGTCACCCCAAAGCAGTTTGATGTGAATGAGATTTATGCGCGTGTGGTGGAATTGGGATACACGCTGGTCTTAGAAACCAGTGCCGAAAGGATTGAGGGTTCAAGTCCCTCTGCGCGCACCAATTATCGTAGTAGGGCGCGCCGCACGCACCGAATGTGTTGTGCATATCGATTTACCTGAGACAGCGAACGGTATGCGTGGTGCCACCTACAGCAGATCGAAATAAATACGGAAACGTGGCAGAGCGGCCATTGCAGCTGTCTGGAAGACAGTAGGGCCTTCGGGTCCCGTGAGTTCGAGTCTCACCGTTTCCGCCAGATGGTTAGACACCTGCATGACGAAAAATGCATGTGCGTGAAGAGCTTAAATGCGCGTGTGGTGGAATTGGCATACACACTGGTCTTAGAACGTGTTTACGATCTGTAGCGAGCGAGCGTCAGCGGGGTGAAGAGCCGCGCAAAAAGCGGAATGTACTACTAAGTACATGAGCATTTTGAGCAGCGCATGAGCCCCGATCACGCGCGCGCAGTAAGATCGTAAACAGGTTCTTAAACACCAGAGCCCGATGGGCATAAGGGTTCGATCCCCTCCGCGCGCACCAATTATCGTAGTACGGTGTGCCGCGCGCACCGGATGTTTTGTGCATATCGATTTGCATAAGGCTGCGAATGGTGTGCTGCACACCCATCAATTGGCTTATGCGTCAGCAAAGCTGCATACAAAGAATTTTGGAAGCGTGGCAGAGTGGTTGAATGCACCTGTCTACATACAGCATCGCTGTCGGGGGCCGTGAGTTCGAATCTCACCGTTTTCAATTTTGATTTGTCATGCCTGGGGTAAATTGCGGGTACGTCCCAGGCATGACATAAAGGCTCATATCTGTCGATGAAATGAGTGCTAATTTACATGGAATGAATCCATAAATGCAGTAATCTTGGGTGAGTTTCCTTCTGCTTTTTCCGCGGCAGTTTCGATGATGTACACTGTTTTGCCAATCACGTAGTAATGGGCTAGTCTGACTATTCCCTTGGTCTCCAACTGCAGGCTGCGACCGATGTTGCCATCCAGATTTATTTTCTGTTCTTCTGTGACGACGGTATTGGGGCTTTGAGCAGCATTGTCACGTATGGCGTCGAGCAGACCGGAAACGTCAGCTGGGCGTGTCGGTAATTCGAAATGCGTCACACCATAGTGAAACTTACCTGCGCGCAGTGAATAACTGTGATTATTACTGACCCCCGGTTCGACTTTGGTTGGCTGTTCAACAAGTTTGCCGGGCAGGCGCACACTGAAGCTATGATCAGGTGGCGAGAATTCGGTAATAGCTTCTTCTTTTTGGCTCTTGCCTATCTTCATCAAAATGCCATAACCCACTGCTGTCAGCAACAGGCACACCATGATGAGGTTACGTAAATCGTGATTGTCATCAGGGATGGCAGAAGACGCACCGAACAGACCGACCTTATAACCTTCCGCTTTCAATCGTGAGTTTGCCTTCCTGTTCATGAACAGAAAAGTGAAGAGGTTCACGATTGGTACGCAAGACAATACAAGCATGACCAGTTTGGTCAGGCCCGACCAGGCAAAACCCTTGGCCATGCGGAAGAAGCCAAACAGGCCAGTACCGGCTAGCAGCAGGCAAAGAAACACACTGATGATCAGTTCTGTGCGATCGAACATATTGGCATTTTTGGACCAGCTTCCAAGAAACAGGGACAGCACAATACCAAAAATAAACAGTCGCTGTCCGCTGGCAATGTAACCCACTTCCGCATCATCATCTGATACGGTGTTCGCTGCATTACCTCTGGATGTGACAGCACTGTTGAGTGCTGAATTACGTGAACCGGAACCTGACGAACGACTGGCACCACCAGCACTGCTGCCCATGGTCACCAGCGGATTGCTGATCTCGCTTCGGCTGAAAATCCAGTGATAAACGGCACGGTTGGCTTCAAATACCGACGCCTTGGCCGTGACTGTGATTGACAACAGCAACTCGTCAGTGCGCATGCAGCATATGATCATGCAGGTGTCTTCGGTATCGCCATGCACTCTGCCACGGTATTCGGCGGCCATGCCCTGTATGCCATAACCCCAGTTTTCACCCTTGATGATGGCCGGGCGCGCCACTTGTTTCAAGTGGGGCATTTCTTGTTCCAGCATGGGCAGGCGCATGCCTACCCACTGCTCTATCGACACATTGGCACGGGCGAAACCGTTGGCCTCCATACGGGTATCGGTAGCTGGATCAAGCAAATGAATGGAGCGGGTATTTTTCACTTCCTTCCAGGCACCTGGCGCATAAAATTCCAGGCCCAGATTGGCGTTATGAAATTGCTTGGGGTTCAGATTGGAGATGTCATGCCCGGTCAGTTCGCGCTGGCTCGATGGCGCAGATGCTGGTTCAGGCTTTTTGCTTGCCGGCTTGTCCCAGTCTTCCAGACTAAGAGCGCTGCCGGCAGAGCTGGAAGGGCGGCCTTGCGGCTTAGGGGCGATGGTATCGAATTCCATGGTTCTTATTTGTTGTAGTTATCGGAAGAAAGGCACGAGCGCCAGTAAAAATCAAAGCGTGGATTAAAGCACTCGCAACAGATTTGTGTCAAATCGTTTCAGTGCTTTACAAATGGGATAATTTCCTTGCGGAAATTTTTGAGTGTGGTCTGGTTTTGTCATGCATCAAAACAAGGGCTTGGCATCGATCAGCGCCGCTCTTTTGTCGTCAAATTCTGGCGTGAAATGCCAATGTTTTTAGTAAGAATTATCAAACCCACAAAATTATCCTCCGTCTATTTTGGTGCAGCCTGAGAATATTTGGTGAAAATGCCCCAAAGCAGTTCGAAAAATATGGCAAGAGTAGTTTTTTTACACATTTGTAAAAAAAAGTGAACACAGGTCACAAAATTGACATGCGCCAATGTTAATCTAGTAATCGTTTGCGCAAACGATTGCTTAGTTGAACTGTCGTTAAATCTCGTTTCTGGAAAGCTGCAAACAGCATCATGGTGAGAAGAATAGGTAGAGTTGTACAAGAATGGCTGCTTACAGATATCTGAACAAGGCTGGAATAAAAGAAGCGAGAGAGCAAACGTGTTTCTACCCGGAACACGTGCGTGAAATGGTTTGTTTGCCCTCTGTTTTGACGATTCCATCTGAATGAAGATGTGTGTGGGACAGCCACATAATCGAATGTCAAATATTAATCATTCAGGGGGAATTTTTTATGCAAGGGCAACAAAAAAACAGCAGACTAAAACTGCTGGCGCTACAACTAAGTCTGGTTTTTGCAGTCGGTTTTACGGGGATGGATGCTGCCTACGCATCTATTCCGGATCATCATGAATTTGATGCCAGTTTGCATGTGCCATATCGTTCTGATGCCAAAGCTGGTGCCGAATCCCGTTATTTCACGATGGAATTCGAATATCCGTATGTCACCAAAGAGCAGTCCATCACCTGGCGGGTAGAATTGCTGGGGGCCAATGGGCGTGTGATTGATCACTGGTATGGCGTAGAAAAACTCTTCAAGAAAACCGTGACGACACAGATGTTCTGGAGTGGTCGTGGCCCCCAGGGCGAAGCCCTGAAAGATGGCGTCTACCAGGTCAGGCTGACTGCCAAGGCAACAGATTCCGCAGTGCTGCAGGCAGCACCGGCAGCGGATGTCGCTACCCTGGTCGAGCGGGCTTTGGCCAAGCATGATACTGAAATCATCACCCAAAGCTGGCCGCTGCAAGTGGGTAGCGTGATCGCACCTAAAATGCCAAGCTTTGCCGCCTTGCCGACCAAAGCCAGCAAGACACTGTCTACCTCCAGTAAGACAGTAAACCGCCAGGCGGTTGCCGGCGCTGCACCACCACCGGTTGCGGCGACCGGATCTTTGCCTTACACCGTGTATTACGGCAACCTGCACAGTCAGACCAATCATAGTGATGGCGGTGGTGATCTGACAACCTGTGTTGGCGCGCAAAATCCGCAATCTGCAGCGTATGGTCCAACCGATGCGTATCAGTATGCATTGAACAAGGGCCTGGACTTTTTGATGACGTCTGAACATAACCATATGTACGACGGTTCTGACAGTACCAATGCGTCCGCCAATCCGGCCACGGCTAAAAACCTGTATCAATCCGGGCTTGCCGCAGCCATCAGCTTTAATTCCGGTCATGCCGATTTCCTGGGGATTTACGGCATGGAATGGGGTGTCATCACCAACGGTGGACACATGAATATTTTCAACTCCAATGAATTGCTGGGTTGGGAATACAATAGTAGCAACCAGTTGATCGCCGACACGCTCACGACAAAAAATGATTATGCTGGCCTGTACACACTGATGCGTCAGCGTGGCTGGATAGGGCAGTTCAATCATCCTTCCACCAGTGGGCAATTTCTCGTCAACAGCACGGCATTTGGTTTTACGGCAGATGGTGACCAGGCCATGGTTGCCTGTGAAATATTGAATTCATCGGCATTCTCGACCAATACCACAGAAACAGAAACCAGCCGCAGTACCTATGAAGGTGCCTGCAACAAGGCGCTGGAAGCCGGTTTCCACGTTGCCTTTACCACAGACCAGGATAACCATTGCGCCAACTGGGGTGCTTCGTACACCAACCGCACCGGCGTGTTGTTGTCGACTGGCGCTACCTTAAATACGGCCAATTTCATCGATGCATTGAAAGCACGCCGTATTTTTGCCACCATGGACAAGACTTCGCAAATTGTCCTGACTGCCAACGGCCATCTGATGGGCGAACGTTTTACCAACAGTGGCGCATTGACACTGGTCAGTAATTTTGCCAGCACCAGTGGTCGTACCGTTTCTACCGTGGTTATCTATGAAGGTGTACCTGGCCGCAATGGCACAGTGACGCAATTGTCCAGCACCGCCACCACCACGACCACTCCGGCTGTGGGCGAGCATTTTTACTATGCAAAAATTACCCAGGATGACGGTAAAATCTTGTGGTCTGCACCGATCTGGGTAACGCAGTCAAACAGTACTGATACCACACCACCTACGGTCAGTGCAGGTGAATCCGGCAGCAGTGGCACCATCACTTTGTCCGCTAGCGCGACAGATAATGTGGGTGTCAGCAAGGTAGAGTTTTATGTGGACAGTACACTCAAAGGCACAGTCACCAGTTCGCCTTACAGTATGACGCTGAACTCCACCAGCCTGACCAATGCCAGCCACAGCCTGGTCGCCAAAGCCTATGATGCTGCCAACAATGTCGGTACCTCATCAGCGGTCAGCTTCACCATCAATAATCCGACCACTGACACGACTCCACCTACGGTGTCAGTCAGTGAAAGCGGCAGCAGTGGCAACATTACCTTGTCTGCCACGGCAACGGATAATGTTGGTGTTGCCAAGGTAGAGTTTTATGTGGATGGTTCACTGGTGTCAACCAGTACCGCATCACCGTATTCAAGCACCTTGAATTCGACCACGCTGTCGAATGGCACCCACAGCCTGACAGCCAAAGCCTATGATGCTGCCAATAATATCGGTACTTCATCGGCGGTGAGTTTTTCTGTCAGCAACACCACCACATCCACGCAGTTGATTACCAATGGTGGGTTCGAGAGTGGTGCCAGTTCCTGGACGGCCAGTTCCGGCGTCATTAACAGCGATACCACAGAAGCTTCGCGTACTGGCAGCTACAAGGCCTGGCTCAACGGTTATGGCAGCACCCATACTGATACGATGTATCAGCAAGTGACCATCCCCTCTGCAACCACATCGGCCAGTCTGAGTTTCTGGTTAAGAGTCAGCTCGGATGAAACCACGACCACCCAGGCTTACGATACCCTCAAGCTGCAAATCCAGAACAGCAGTGGCACGGTATTGGCAACGCTGGCAACGTATTCGAATCTGAATAAGGGCACAAGCTATGTCAACAAGACCTTTGATTTGAGCAGCTATAAAGGCCAGACCATACGTGTGTATTTTGTAGGTGTCGAAGGTAGTACAACTATCACGTCTTTCCTGATTGATGATGTGTCACTGATCGTGCAGTAAAGTGCGTAGTTAATTACTCTTTGATTTATATCAAGCAGTGATATTGAAAAGGCCCGCCAGTGTCAACTGGCGGGCCTTTTCTTTGATGCTATCGGTTATCGCATAAACTATCGTGCAGATCAGGAAACGACCAGCGTAAAGTATCCGCTTTCCAGCGAGGTGGTGTCGACAACGACGGTAATGGTCGCCTGAGGGTTATTGGTTTGTACGGCCTCAGTGGTGACACCGTTAATGACGGCGTAGATGGTGTAGGTATCACTGATACTGAGCGTAGTCGCTACAAAGCTATCGGTAACAACCACATTCTGTTCGACCTGGCCATTCGTGCGCAGGGAGAAAATCACAGGTGCTATGCAAGTCTTCTGCAATTGCAATTGATTCGGGTGGCTATACCCCACATTGACTAATTCAAAATCGTAGGTACCTTGCTGAAGGACTTGTTTGACCTGCGCCAGAAAACCCGCTGCCCCGACGAAGCTCTGGGTGGCGGTTGTATAAGTATTGCCATCTATTGTGGTCGTGGCAAAGATGCTGGAGGGCGGCAGATCGGTCAGCAGTTCTGCCAGGGCATCTGGCGACACCGGTATATGCGCTGCCACCACCAGATCGCCTTTCAACACCGTAAAATAGGCTTGGTAACTGGTTTTGTTCGTCAAGTTCATGGACATTACACTCTCCTGTAGGTGGTTTGCCTTGCAGACATGAAGGCGGATGCGGGATTGTTTATTTTACATTAATATGACGATATTACACAACGCAGCTTTGTCGATGAATGTGATGGCTGGTTTGCTAAGCTGCTGACCTGCCGACATGGCGATCAAGGAAGAATTTTATGCACATCAGGTTTTATCACGCCCCAGACGCCAATTGCTGTGAGCGGCTGTTATGGATACTCGATTACAAGCAAGTACCGTATGAACGCATAGACGTGGGGCTGACACAGGTGGGTGAACATGTCACCCAGCACAGCCCTTTTGCCCGCGTGCCACTGATGGAAGTTGATGGTGTACCCTTAAGTGAATCCATGGCTATGGCCGAATTCATTGAAGAACTGGCGCCCAATCCGCCATTGCAATATACAGCAGCCTTTGCCCGTGCCCAGGTCCGCGAGATTTGCGAGGCAGTCAATTCATCCATCCATCCGCAGCAAAACGGCAGCACCGTGCGGTATTTTCATCCGGAGTGGAGCAGGGAACAAATGAAGCCGACACGCGCCAACTGGCTCTACATCAATCTGCAAAAACTGCAGGGTCGCCTGTGGCGCAGCAGCCAGTTTGCTGTCGGTGCACAATTCACCCAGGCAGATATTTTCCTCGGCATCATTTATCGCAAGGCCGTGGATCTGGGCGTGCCCGTCACTGATCTGCCGCTGTATGAAAAACACTGGCAGTTTTTGATGTCGCATGAGGCGATACGTCTGAGTTGTCCGGTATGATCATGAACAGACAGTGATAAGTGAAGCAGGAGAAATAAATCAATACGTTTGCTTTTTGACTGACGTAATTTTCCATTGGCATCGAACTCGCCCTCGCCCGATTGGCCAGGCCTGCGGTAATTTATCTTGTAGAAAAATATTCTGGAACATACTAACTATGCTACTGAACTCGCGGCTACAAGCCCTTTTCTTGCTCAACGCCACTGTACTGATCACCCATCAGATTGACGCTGCCTTCTGGCACGAATGGGAACTATTCCATATTCAAGGAGGAAACCAGATCAACCTGTTGCTGAATTTGCCGATTATTGCCCTGGTCTTGTTTGCACAGGGGCAGGTGATGGCGAATACCAAAGTTTCCATCGCATACTATAAATTAATAGCAATCCTGGGCTTCCTCACTGCCGGGATACATTCAGCATTCTTTGCTGTTGGTAGCGAAGCATTTATTCAGCCGATGTCGATTGCTTTGTTGATCGCGACAACCATACTTTCAAGCGCTCAACTTTTTCTTGTTCCGGCACCGCTCAAATAACATTTACTTTTCTGGGAAGGGTAAATGCACTTACATTCTGATTTGAAATAATAGAACAGACATAATGAATTCACTAGAACGTGCATTGATATCACTGGATGGTTTATCTATCGGTGACGCTTTTGGCCAGTGCTTTTTTCAAGCAGAAAACAGGCTTCTGCTTGATGAAGAAAAGCAGTTGCCGGAGGCACCCTGGTATTTTACTGATGATACAGAGATGACGCTGTCCATCATTGCGATCTTGCGCCATCACGGTGAAATTCAGCAGGACACATTGGCAAAAAGTTTTGCGCAGCATTACAGCTATGACCGTGCCTATGGGCCATCCATGCATAGAGTTTTGGCGCGCATCAATGCCGCAGAAGCCTGGCAGGATGTGGTTGCCAGTGCTTTTGAAGGGCAAGGCTCGTATGGGAATGGTGCTGCCATGCGTGTTGCCCCGCTGGGTGCCTATTTTTCTGATGATCTGGATTTGCTAGTGGAACAGGCAAGTTTGTCGGCTGAAGTGACGCACGCTCATCCCGAAGGAATAGCAGGAGCCGTTGCAGTTGCACTGGCAGCTGCCCAGGCTTGTCTTTACAGGGATATAGGAATACGACCCAAACATGCAGAATTTTTGGCAGGAATTATCGACTTGTTACCTCAAAGTGAAGTGCGTTCCAAATTGGTTCGTGCACAGTCCATGATCACAGTAGGGAACATGGATTTCCCGGTCTCTGTTTTGGGTAATGGTAATAATATGTCGGCGCAAGATACCGTGCCTTTGGCCTTATGGTGCTGCGGACAAGCATTGGAAGATTTTGAGAAAGCGCTGTGGCTAACGGTCAGCGCAGGTGGCGACCGCGATACCTTATGCGCAATAGTCGGTGGTGTTGTCGCCTCGTTTGTTGGTAGCGAAGGCATTCCTGATAACTGGAGAGCGCGGCGCGAAGCTTTACCTGACTGGTATCTTGAATAAGGGTATATGTAAGGAGATGTGAATTGACAAAGAAAATCTTTTGGAACGACCCCTATCAGACCAGCCTGCTGACACAAGTCAGCAAAGTTGACGGCAATGATGTCCGTCTGGTATCGACGATCTTCTTTGCATTCTCTGGCGGGCAGGAAAGTGATCAGGGTACGATAGCCGGACATGCGGTAGTCGCCGCCCGCAAGGAAGGGCTGGAGCGGGTGTATACCCTGGCCGACGGTCATGGCTTGTTCCCGGGGCAGGATGTGGAAGTCTGCATAGACTGGGAGCGGCGCTATCGCCTGATGCGCCTGCATTTTGCGGCAGAGCTGGTGCTGGAACTGTTTTACAAGGCATTGCCTGGTGTCGGTAAAGCCGGTGCCCATATCGCCCAGGACAAGGCGCGCATCGACTTTGTCTGGCCTGAAAGCATTGCTCCCTTGCTGCCTGCGTATACGCAAGAAGCGCAAGCCATCATTGATGCCAATCTCGATATTCAGTGTGCCTTTGAAGATGAGGCGACGCAACGACGTTATTGGGAAATCGCCGGATTTTCGCGTGTGCCTTGCGGCGGTACCCATGTCAAAAAGACGGGTGAACTGGGGCAGATCAGACTGAAACGCAATAATATAGGGCGGGGCAAGGAGAGGGTGGAGATTTATCTTACGCCGTAGAAAACAGCGCAATTCATACTTATTTTTAATAGCTCTATATGTCTACAAAATCCATATATACAATTTTCCAGCATCCCAATATCCTTTATCGTTCCGCAGTTTTTTTGGGCGGTTTGCCAATGATAATTGGCACCCTTATTTTAGCTGGATTCTTGATGTTCAGGTTTGACGGGCTAATTATGGCGGGGTTGTATTGTATTTTTGGTGGAATAGTATGTTTTGTTGTTGGCGTAATTTGTTTGATTGGGTCAATTTTTTTAGACAGACGTGATGCTGACACGCGCCCTCCAATTACAACCAGGACCAGATTGCTAACCTGCTTTTTATTAATGTCGAATTATCCGCTTGCCATCATATATATTGTTTTAGCCTCTATAGTTATTGAAAATCCGTGACGCAATTTCGGGTCAATCCAGGTAGGGCATCTTGAATATGTTTGTCGCATTCAATGGTATTAAAAAAAACGGCGCTCAAGATGTATCTGGCGCCGCTTATTATGCATGTGAAATAGTTGTTACTATTTCCCAAACAGTGATGAAAACTGTTGCAGTACATCCGCCGGGTTGATGTTGCCGGCCTCTGGTACCTGGCCGTGCGGTGTCAGGTGATCGATGATGCCGGGTAAAAATTCGGCCAGATGACTGGCTGCGCCTTCGTGGGAAATGCCTGCGGCATCGGCCAGTTGTTGCAATTGTCCGCCGCCCAGGGCTTGCTGTATCTGTGCGGCAGAAATCGGCAGGTTCTGTCCTGTACCTACCCAGGATTGCACGATGTCGGCGAGGCCAGCCTGATGGAAGGTATTGATCAGTGACTGCAAGCCGCCGCCAGACTGATTATTGCTCAGCATGCCAATTGCTGCCTGGATCAGCATGGATTTGGAGTCGGTACTGCCGTTATTGCCCTGGTTCATGCCACCCAGCATGCCTAATGCACTATCAAGAAGTCCCATGATTATCCTTTCAGATGAAGTTGATGTGTACGACTATGTATAACGGCGAGTGTATGTTGTCTGGCGCACAGTAATTGTGAACTTTATATGAAATTTGACATTATTTTACTGCAATTGCAATGTCTGAATTACATTCCGCCCCAGGCGGCATTCAACATGGCAATGGCGGCCAGGCCTGCTGTTTCGGTACGCAAGATGCGTGGCCCCATGGACAGGGCCAGCACACCATGTTTGATGGCGAGGTTTTCTTCTTCATCGGTATAACCACCTTCTGGCCCCACCATCAGGCTGACGGCCTGTGCCGGGTGATGCCGCGACCAGTCGGCCAGTGACTGGTCGGCGCGTGGTGTCAGCAGTATCCTTTGGTGCATGTCTTGCTGGCCTAGCCACTGGGCGTAGTTCATTACCGGTGCCAGATGGGCGAGGCGATTGCGGCCACATTGTTCGGCAGCCGCAACGATGATCGCTTGCCAGTGCGCCTGTTTTTTCTCGGCGCGTTCTGCTGACAGTTTGACGACGCAGCGCTGCGCCGCCAAAGGCTGTATGGCGCTGACGCCCAGCTCCATGGCTTTTTCTATGATCCAGTCCATTTTTGATGCTTCCGGCAGGGCCTGTACCAGGTTCAGTGAATACGGCAGCTCGCATTCTTCCGGCAAAAACACTTTGACATCGGCAGTCACATTCTTCTTGCCAACTTCGGTCAGGGTGGCGACATAGCATCCACCTTCACCATTGAAAATATGGATGTTGTCACCGACATTCTGGCGCAGCACAAACACATGATGCGCGACTTCATCCGGCAGGGTGATGCTGGCACCTATGTTCAAGGGCAGCGGACAATAAAAACGTGGCATTGCTTTCTCGATTAATCTAAAACTTATTCTAAGAACCTGTTTACGATCTGTAGCGAGCGAGCGTCAGCGGGGTGAAGAGCCGCGCAGAAAGCGGAATGTACTCTAAGTACATGAGCATTTTGAGCAGCGCATGAGCCCCGATCACGCCCGCGCAGTAAGATCGTAAACAGGTTCTAATATGTCATGCAGGCGGCGTTTAGCATCCCCAATCCCAGACTCAATGCACCCAGGAAAACGCCAGAGGCAATTTTATTATCCGGTATGTCAGACACGATACCCGGTATCAGCAGGCGGGCGATGCCGAATGCCAGTAACTGTATGACCAGTGCCACCACGCCCCAGAAACACATGTCCACCAGGCTGACGCTGTTGGCAATGGCTGACGCCAGCGCCGTGCAATACCCCAGCACGGCACCCGACAGACTGGCCGCCGCTGCCACATTGCCAGCGCGTATCAGCGCAATTTCGCGATACGGGGTAATGCGGATATAGATCACCACAAATACCGCCAGCAAGACAAAGGCTGCGGCGATATGGCTGAAGAAGGCGATCAGCCCGTGTGTCACTAATTGTTCACTCATGGGGCATCCTATTCTACAAAATAATGGGGAATGAAACGACTGGTGTTCTTGGTGATCAGGGTTTCATCTTCGCGTATGCCTATGCCGGCGGGTTCATCACCGACTATCCAGGCACCTATCGAGGTATATGCCGGTGTGACGCCGTCATCAAACCTGGGCTGGGGTGCATAGGCCTGGTAGATATAACCCTCGGCACCATAATCACCGCCAGTATGCAACACTTCACCATTGGCATAGATGAAAATGTTTTCGCCCTCGCGTGAATACAGGGGTTTTTTTACGTGGTTGCCACTGATGCGCCAGGCATCAAAAGAGGCAGGCAGCAGGTTGGGGTGGTTGGGAAACAGTTCCCACAATATCGGCAGTATGGCCTTGTTGGACAATACCATCTTCCATGCCGGTTCAATGATGCGCATAGGGCGCTTCAGCAAATGGCTGGCGAAGTCTTCACGGCACAGCCATTCCCAGGGGTAGAGCTTGAACAGGTTGTCTATCTGGCTGTCGGCATCATCGACGAACACGCCTTCTTCTTCATCCCAGCCCAGGCTTTCTATGGCGCATTGTTTGGTGGCAAAGCCAGCCTGTATCGCGGTGTCGCGCAAGTAAGAAAGATTGCCTTCGTCTTCTTCATTACCCCCTGCGCAGGCGAAATGCAGCATGCCCTTGTTGGGGAATTTTTTCCATTGTTCTATCAGTTTTTCATGCAGGGAGTTGAACTGGTCGGCATCCGGATGTACATCTTGCAGCCAGTACCACTGGGCGACGCTGGATTCCACCAGGCCGGTCGGGGTATCGGCATTGTATTCCAGCATCTTGGGCGCGCCGTTGCCGTCCCAACTGAGGTCAAAGCGGCCATATAGCGAAAATTCTTTGGCGCGCCAGCTGTCTTCCACTTGCGACCAGAATGCACTGGGGATGGCAAATTTTTCCTGCATGCCATTTTTGATGACGTGGTCTACCGCTTGCAGCGACATCTGGTGCAAATCCAGGCTGGCCTGTTCCAGTATATCGATTTGCTCTGCGGTAAAGCAGTAGGCATAACGTTCATCCCAATACAGGCCGTCGATGGAGTGATAGCTAAAGCCCAGGGATTCAAATTGCTGCTGCCAGCCGGCGCGCGGTGTGAGTGAGCTGCGTATCATTAACCGCCCCCGGAAGAGCCGTGGGACGTGCCACCAAAACCGCCGCGGCTGACGCTGCCACGACTGGTGCTGGTGCTGCGGCTGACGGCATGGTCACTGCTGCCACCCTGAAAGCCAAAGCTTCTTTGCACGGTTTCGCGGCTACCCGGGCTGTAATGCGGGCCAAAGTAATGCATGGTGTAGCCGTTGTAATGCCCGCCGGTGCCAGCGTAAGACGAGCCGGTATAGCCATTGCCCGTGTTGGTACCTGTTGTGTCGCTGCTGTTCAGATTCGCATTCGTATTCAGGTTGCTGGTGGCGACCGATTCGCAGGCGGGGCCATCGCCCCAATCCTTGCGGCAATCTTCCAGGCTCTTGTACTGGTCGCGTATGGCGGTCAGTTCCTGGTTGCTGTCGCTATCACTGCTGCTACAGGCAGTCAGTGCAGCACTGGTCACTAGCATTAGCGGCAGGCTGCGGCTTGCCCTGCGTTTGCCATGTTGTCTGTCTTTTCCGGCACTCACGGTTTCTCCTGGTTCAGGTGGCCGGCATCAGGTCTTTCACATAATTGGGTAATGCAAATAATGCCTGATGCACATCAGCATTGTAATACTTTAGTAATGGCAAGCCACGGTGTTTGATGCGCTGATTTACCGTTGACGCAAGAATCGCCTGCGGATTGAGTTCTTTGCTGGCAATGGCCATACCCCACAGGGCACCATACAGGGGAATAAACACCGTGTAAGGATGGATCTGGGCAAAGGCCGTACGCAGTTTTGCCAGTGTGGCGCTGAATCGTTCAGGATGATAAAACGGGCTGCCCAGATGCAGAACCAGCATGCCTTGCGCCGTCAGCCGCCGGGCGCAGGCCTGGAAAAAGGCTGGCGTCATGCAGGTCGCTGCCAGTGAATTGCCGGTCGGGCTGACGGGGTCGGTCAGGTCCAGCAAAATCAGGTCGTAGCAATCAGTGGATGAGCCTATATAGGCAAAGCCATCTTCATAACGGTGTTGTATTTTTGAATCATCCAGCGTGCCGCGATGTATCTTGCCCAGGTGCTGGCGTGCCATGGCGACCACGTCGGCATCAATTTCACACAGGGTAACGCTGGTGATGCTGGGGTGCTTGAGCAATTCTTCGCATGAACCGCCATCACCACCGCCTATGATCAGGGCGGTACGTGGTTCGGGGTGGGCTATGGCGGCAGGATGTACCAGGCATTCATGATAAAAAAATTCATCTTTTTCCGAAGTCATCATGGCACCGTCTATGCGCATGACTTTGCCAAAATCAGTGGTCTCGGCAATCTCTATGTCTTGCATGGCGCTGGTGTGCCGCGCCACTACCTGATTGATACGGGTGGCGGCAAAGCTGTTGTTGCTCAGGGCTTCCCATGCCAGGCCCGTGCCAGGCTCGCCGCGTTGCAGCTCTTGCCGTGATACCGTGCGCGGCTTGAATAGGGCAATCAGGGCATCGACGATCTGCCTGGCCTTGCTGCCATTGTCATGGTTGAAGTTACAGACATACACATCCAGCGTGATGGCATTGCGTTCTGGCCAGGTATGGATGGCGACATGCGATTCTGCCAGCAGCAAGGCACCGGTGACACCAGCCGGGCTGCCGTCTTCATGCGTGAAGGGGTGAAATTTTTCTCCGACTATGGTCAGGCCGGCGGCGACGGTGATGTTGCTCAGGCATAGGCGCAGGCTTTCCGGGCTGACGAAATATTCTGGCGCTGCTTCACAGTCAAAACAGTCTGCGGTCAGGTGTAAGCCTTCCATAAATCCTTCTTAATTCAAGGGTTCAAAAATGCCCTGCAAATCTTCTGCCGTCAGTTGTACACTGCCGACTTCGCCCTGATCCAGTATGGCGCGTGCCAGCTCAGATTTTTTGAGTTGCATTTCCTGGATTTTTTCTTCCAGCGTACCCTTGGCGATCAGGCGGTAGACAAACACAGGCTTGTCTTGCCCTATACGCCAGGCGCGGTCGGTAGCCTGGTTTTCTGCGGCCGGGTTCCACCACGGGTCATAGTGGATGACGGTGTCGGCCGCTGTCAGGTTCAGGCCCACGCCGCCGGCTTTTAGGCTGATCAGGAACAAGGGAATATCACCCTCCTGGAAGCGGCGCACCACTTCGCCACGGTGTTCAGTGTCGCCGGTCAACATAACGTAGGACAATTTTTTTTCTTGCAGGGCTTCGGCTATCAATTCCAGCATGCTGGTGAACTGTGAAAATACCAGTATCTTGCGACCTTCAGAAAGCAATTCTTCCACCATCTCTATCAGTTCTGTGAGTTTGGCAGACACCGGGGTTTTACCCTTGCCAGTGTTAACACCGGTGATTTTTACCAGACGCGGATCACAACAAACCTGACGCAACTTCAGTAATGCGTCCAGAATAATAATCTGACTGCGCGCCACCCCTTTTTTTGCGATCTCATCACGCACTTTTTTATCCATGGCCACACGCACGGTTTCGTACAGGTCACGTTGCGCACCGCTGAGTTCTATGTGCCGCACGATCTCGGTTTTGGCAGGCAATTCCGTGGCAACCTTGTCCTTGGTACGGCGCAGCAAGAAGGGTTTGATGCGGCGTGTCAGCAAGGCATGGCGTTGGCTGTCACCGAGCTTTTCTATGGGATTGCGAAAATCCCTGGTAAAGGCTTTGGCATCTCCCAATAATCCAGGCATCAGAAAATTGAATTGGGACCATAATTCACCCAGGTGATTTTGCAAGGGCGTGCCAGTCAGGCACAAGCGATGATTGGCCTGCAGCAGGCTGGCAGTCTGGCTAGCCTTGGCCTGGGCATTCTTGATGTACTGGGCTTCGTCGAGTATCAGTAAATGATAGCGATGTGCGCGCAAGCTTTCTTCATCGCGCGGCAGCAGGGCATAGGTGGTCAACACCAGATCCACGTTAGGGATTTGTTCAAACAACTTGCTGCGGTCTTTGCCTTGCAAGACCAGCACCCGCAAATCCGGTGCAAAGCGTTGTGCTTCGCTGGCCCAGTTATCCATCAGGCTGGTGGGGGCAACCACCAGCGCAGGCTGGCTCAGGCGGCCCGCTTCTTTTTCTATCAGTATATGCGCCAGGGTTTGTATGGTCTTGCCCAGCCCCATATCATCAGCGAGTATGCCGGCCAGTTGGTATTCACGCAAAAACTGCATCCATGCCAGACCTTCTTTTTGGTATTCACGCAAGGTGGCACGCAGGCCGGCCGGTGGAGTGATGCTATGGATGCCGCCAAATTCGGCAAGACGCTGTCCAAAGGCTTGCTGGCGTTCACCGCCTATCCAGCGCAACTGCGTGGTGGCGGATAATTCTGCCAGGCGTGCCGCATCCAGCATGGGCAAGCGTATTGCGCCACCCTGATATTCATTGAAGTACAGTTCGCCAAGGACCAGCAAGATAGGTTTGATGCGTGCATAGGGCAGGGCCACGCGGCTGTTGTCAGGCAGGCTCAATAATACCTGTTCATCGTCGGCACGCTGGTTCAGTTGTTGCACACTAAAATCTTGCGGGGCCTGGCGTATCAGGCCAACCAGCAAGGGTAGCAGCGAAATTTTTGTCTGGTTGACGACGATGCCCAACTCCAGGTCAAACCAGGTGGATTGCTGGTTTTCTTCTGCAACTTCGGCATACCAGTCTTCTACCTCTTCCAGGTCATAGCGGTAGTTATCCATCAGACGCAAATCCCAGCCTTGCGCATCAAGTAGCGGTAATTGCTGAGTGGTAAACTTCAACCAGGCGTTTTGGTCCCCAAGCACAAACACGTCACCGGCGTTATGCCCACTGATATCCAATACCGAAAACCCCAGGTCCCGCAAGGTTTGCAAGGCAGCCTGTTCGGCCTGCTTGTCCCTGGTGATGCTTTCCACATGGTCACCATTGCGTCGCATGATGCTGTCACCTTGCATGTCAAAGGGAACGAAGGTGTTGTCGTAGGAATACTGGAGCAGGGCAAAGTCTATCGTTTCTGTAGCACTGCGTTCCTGGCTGCCCATCACCAGAGAGGGACGCATTTTGATGTCGTCGCGCTGGATTCTTTGTAGTTCAGCAGGCAGGGGGATGGTGTTTTGCAGGCCCAATTCGAGTAATTTATGCGCCATTGCAATGCGGGTTTTCTGGCGCGTGCTGGCAATTGCCGGTGCTTCTTCGGCCAATTTGATCAGTGCTGGCAAATCCAGATTGCCGCTTGTTGCCGTGTGCAGTTTGCCGCAGCTCCGGGGCGTCACTATCCACGGCGGGTCGGTAGGCAGCAGGTAATATGCCTCTGGCAAATCGTCCTCTTGCTTTGACAGTTGCCAGCGCAGGCGCAAATGGCCTTGCTCTTCCTGCCATGCCAGATGGGCATGTTGCTGCTCACGAAATTCCAGTTTTTTGATGGTGCTTTGCTTGTTCTCGGTACTTAACCAATACAGCTTGCCTGCCTTGGCTATGCGTTCCAGCAAGACCGCGCCCATTTTTTCTCTTGGATTGTAGTAAGAGTAATAATAGGAATTCATGGTGCTCATATTGAACAGGGCCAGTAATTCGTAGTCATCACCTTTGATGAAATGACTGGTGCGCATCACGTCGCGCACAGCCTGGGACAACTTGCTGTATTTAAGTTCCCCTTTGGCGTTGAGTTTTGCCTTGCCGGGTATGAGGCGGACTTCCTTGCTATTTGCCAGGGTTGACAGGGTGAATATCAAAAAACCGTCATCCGGCTTTTCTGGTTTGCCGGAATCCGCATAGTCATTGAAATGTCTGGCATGTTGCGCAAATTCCAGTTCATGCAGCCATTTTTGTTCCGTAAAGCTAAGGGGAGCTTCGATGGCAGGTTTGCCAGACGGAGCGTTTTTTTGCTGATGGTCTAAAATATTTAGCAAAACTGCAACAATATGTTTGCAATTGTATTCGACCGGGCAACTGCAGCTGCCGATGACTTCTTCCAGTACCCCATTGGTATCAAAGATAAGCTCAATTTCCTGGGTGTAAATATTCCGCCCGCTCCCTTGAACTTCTGATTCTATAAAATCATTCTCAAAACTCCAGCCTTTAACTTTTTTATCTGTTGCATAACTAATTCCACGTATAAAAGTCTCGCGGGGAAATTGTTCAATTAAATCTTCTTGCGTGAAGCGGTGATTTTTTGATGGCATGTGTACGTTTTACTGGTAAAGCAAAGTGTTTGATGACAGAAAATAGCCCTGTTTGGCTATTGTTTGCGTCTGTTTGTACTTCCAAAGAGTCGCAATTGTAGTATGGACCTCATGCTCTGGTAAAATATCGGGTTTTCGTGGGGAACGTTTGTTGTCCCCCAAACGCTACACTGACCAGTTTTCTAAAGACTACCTTCTGACACCATGATTTCATCTCTTCAGCCAGCAACACTCACCAAGATGGCCAATGCAATTCGTGCCTTGTCCATGGATGCCGTACAAAAAGCCAATTCCGGTCACCCGGGCGCGCCTATGGGCATGGCCGATATCGCTGTTGCTTTATGGAAAGGTCATTATCGCCATAATCCAACCAATCCAAAATGGATTAACCGTGATCGCTTTGTGTTGTCGAATGGCCACGGTTCGATGTTGCATTATTCGCTGCTGCATCTGACAGGCTATGACCTGCCCATGGAAGAGATCAAGAATTTCCGTCAATTGCATTCCAAAACTGCCGGTCACCCTGAAGTGCACGTGACACCAGGCGTGGAAACCACCACTGGCCCGCTGGGGCAGGGTATTACCAATGCCGTCGGCATGGCGCTGGCTGAAAAATTGCTGGCCGCCGAGTTTAATCAGGACGGCCTGAGAGTGGTTGACCATTACACCTACGCCTTCATGGGCGATGGCTGCCTGATGGAAGGTATTTCGCATGAAGCCTGTTCGCTGGCTGGCACGCTGCAACTGAATAAACTGATCGCTTTCTGGGATGACAATGGCATCTCCATCGACGGTCACGTCGAAGGCTGGTTCACTGACAACACGCCAAAACGCTTTGAAGCCTATGGCTGGAATGTCATCCCGGCGATTGATGGCCACAATGCTGAAGCCGTGTTCAATGCCATCACTGCCGCTAAAAAATCTGACAAGCCTACCCTGATCTGCTGCAAGACCGTGATTGGCAAAGGTTCGCCGAACATGGAAGGCACGCACAATGTGCACGGTGCTGCGCTGGGCGATAAAGAAATTGCTGCTGTACGCGCCAACATCGGTTGGGAATATCCGCCATTTGAAGTGCCGGCCGATGTCTATGCTGCCTGGGATGCAAAAGTGGATGGCGCTAAAGCTGAAGCTGAATGGAATGCACAATTTGCTGCCTACACGACCCAGTTCCCGCAAAAAGCGGCTGAACTGACACGCCGCATGAATGGCGACTTGCCAGTCAACTTCGATGAAGTGGTGGCGAATGCGATTGCCGCTTGCGTAGAGAAAAAAGAAAACATTGCTACCCGCAAGGCCAGCCAGAATGCGATCCAGGCATTTGCGCCATCGCTGCCAGAATTCCTTGGTGGTTCTGCTGACTTGACCGGTTCCAACCTGACTAACTGGAAAGAATGCGTCGCCGTCCGTGGCAACCAGGCCGGTAACCATATCAACTACGGCGTGCGTGAATTCGGCATGAGCGCGATGATGAATGGTATTGCCCTGCATGGCGGTTATATCCCGTTTGGCGCGACTTTCCTGACTTTCTCTGATTACAGCCGCAATGCCATCCGCATGGCTGCGCTGATGAAAATCCGTACCCTGTTTGTGTTCACGCATGACTCTATCGGTCTGGGTGAAGATGGCCCGACGCATCAATCTGTCGAGCACGTGTCCAGCATGCGCCTGATCCCTAATCTGGATAACTGGCGTCCATGCGATACCGTGGAATCTGCAGCGGCCTGGGCCCATGCAGTAAAACGCAATGATGGTCCGTCTACCCTGATTTTCTCGCGCCAGAACCTGCCGTATCAAGAGCGCAGCGCCCAGCAGATCGCGGATATCCAGCGCGGCGGCTATGTCTTGCAAGACGTGGCTGATGCAAAAGCAGTATTGATTGCGACCGGTTCTGAAATTGAACTGGCCGTCAAATCTGCAGCAGAACTGGCACAGCAAGGTATCCCGGTACGCGTGGTATCCATACCTTGTACTGACGTATTTGATCGTCAGGATACAGCGTATAAAGCAGCGGTATTGGGCAAGGGTTTGCCGCGTATTGCCATCGAAGCCGGTGTGACTGACTTCTGGTACAAGTATGTGGGCCTGGAAGGCGCCGTGGTTGGTATCGACACCTTTGGTGAATCGGCACCGGCTAGTGTCCTGTTCAAGTATTTTGGTTTTACCGTGGACAACGTGGTTGCCAAGGTGAAAGCAACGCTGGCTTAAGTAAGATGACTGATTTAGTTGACGGCACTGTGAGCAGCATCAAAGAGGTTAGCCTGCGTCGTGCTACTGTAGATGACGCAGAGGCGATTGCTGCCGTGCGGGTAGAAAGCTGGAAGGCGACTTATCGCGGCATGATACCCGACAGTTTTCTGGATGCCATGCGCGTGGAAGACAGTATCTTGCAATGGCGTCAGATTTTGCAGGCGATGTCTGAAGCCGCTGACCGTATCTGTGTGTATGTTGCCGAAAGCGAAGGCCAACTCATCGGCTTTGCATCCGGTATGATGCTGCCAGAACCCAAGCTGGGCATGCAGTCTGAACTGACCGCGATTTATCTGCGGCCCGCCTGGCAGCGTGCCGGCATAGGGCGTCGCATGGTACAGAAAGTAGCACGTACCTTGCAGGCGCAAGGTACGGAAAGTTTGCTGGTGTGGGCTATATCCGACAACGCCATCGCCCGCAATTTCTACGAGGAACTGGGCGGCGTCCTGTTGATCGAACAGGCATTCAGCTGGGATGGCATGGATTTGATGGAAGCAGGCTACGGCTGGCGCGATTTGTCGGTGCTGATGGCATCGGTAAACGCCATGCGTACTCCTTTGTCTTTGCATTAGACGTATTTTGAAGACCAAAAAGCTCACCACAGAGGCACGGAGACACAGAGGAAAAACAAGAGAAAAACTGATGAATGATGAATTGTATAAGCTAAATAGCTTTTGAAGTTCTTCTGCCTTTCTCTGTGTCTCCGTGCCTCTGTGTTGAGAGGTCTTAGGTTTTTTTAATTTGTATTTATTGTTGTTTAGTCCTTTGGAGATAAAACCATGACGATTCGCGTCGCAATCAACGGCTATGGCCGTATCGGCCGCAACATCCTTCGCGCTCACTATGAAGGTGGCAAGTTCAAGAACGAGATCCAGATCGTTGCGATCAATGACCTCGGCAATGCAGAATCCAATGCCCACCTGACCCGTTATGACACAGCCCACGGCAAGTTCCCAGGCACAGTCACGGTCGAAGGCGACACCATGATCGTCAATGGTGACAAGATCAAGGTATTTGCAGAACGCAATCCAGCCAATATCCCTTGGGGTGATTTGAATGTTGACGTCGTGCTGGAATGCACAGGCTTCTTCACGACCAAAGAAAAAGCCTCTGCCCACTTGGCTGGCGGCGCGAAAAAAGTCATCATCTCTGCACCCGGTGGCAAGGATGTGGATGCAACCATCGTCTACGGCGTCAACCATGGCGTATTGAAAGCCACTGACACAGTGATTTCCAATGCATCCTGCACCACCAACTGCCTGGCACCTTTGGCCAAGCCTTTGAATGATGCTATCGGTATCGTCAACGGTTTGATGACGACTATCCACGCCTACACCAATGACCAGGTGCTGACCGACGTGATGCATGAAGACTTGCGTCGTGCCCGTTCTGCCACCATGAGCATGATCCCGACCAAAACTGGCGCTGCTGCTGCCGTTGGCCTGGTATTACCAGAACTGAATGGCAAACTGGATGGTTACGCCATGCGCGTACCAACCATCAATGTATCCGTGGTTGACCTGACTTTCGTTGCAGCACGTGACACCACAGTGGCAGAAATCAACCAGGTCTTGAAAACAGCCTCTGAAGGTGCCCTGAAAGGTATCCTGGATTACAACACTGCACCACTGGTGTCGGTTGACTTCAACCACAATCCTGCCTCCAGTACCTATGATGAAACACTGACAAAAGTGTCTGGCCGTCTGGTCAAGGTATCGAGCTGGTACGACAATGAATGGGGTTTCTCTAACCGCATGCTGGACACCACGGTTGCACTGATGAATGCGAAATAATCTGCATTTGAAATAGTCTTTTGCATTACCGCTAAAAATACCCCGAACTTTCGGGGTATTTTTTTGTCTATCTCAGGCAAGTTTGATTTTTATGTATAGGAGATAACCGTGCAGCTTAAAAAATTGATTGCCGACAATAAAGGTTTCATCGTGCTCATGCTGGGCATGGTCTTTGTGCGTAGTGCCCTGGCTGATTACTACACCGTCCCGTCCAGTTCCATGTATCCGACCCTGCTGGAAGGCGATCGAGTCATCTGTGACCGTCTGGCTTATGACGTCAAGTTACCGTTTACGGATGTCATCCTCAAGCATATGGCTGATCCGCAGCGCGGTGATGTGGTGACTTTCTCTTCGCCTGAAGATGGGGTACGCCTGGTCAAACGCCTGATTGCCGTACCTGGCGACGTGGTCGAGATGCGTGATGAAAAACTGTATATCAATGGCAAAGCTGCCAGCTATGAGCCTTTGCAGCCACGCAGTGACGACCACCTGACGCCAAAGCGTGAATACGGCGGCCAGCAACTGGTGTACCGCGAACGCCTGGGCAGCCTGCAGCACGACATGATCGTCATGCCTGAACGTGAAGCCCTGCGTAGTTTTGATCCGGTCAAAGTGCCGGAAGGTGAATATATGATGCTGGGTGACAACCGCGACAATAGCCGCGATTCCCGCTACATCGGCCTGGTCAAGCGTGAACTGATTACCGGGCAAGTCAAACGACTGATGTATTCGCTGAACGGCGACCAGTATTATTCGCCACGATTTGACCGCTTTGGCGCGAAAATATGAATGTAATTTCTTGCTTCAATGCATTCCTCAAAGCCAGTGCTAAGGTACTGGCTTTTTTACGCCTCACAAAGACGGTTAAATTGCTTAAGATGGTAATCTAGCTGACGTTGATATCCAGGAAATTCAGGTATGTTTTCATTGCAAGGTCGATGGCTGCTTGTTTTTGCAACGTTCATTTCACTGCCCGTTTGCGCGCTTGGTGATGAGGTCAGGACCAATTATTTCAATGACCCTTTTCTCAAGGTGACCCAGGCCATCAGTGAATGCCCGGTTCCGGACGGCCCCATGTTGACAGAGGCACAGGCCAGAGCAGAAGCGCATGGTCGTATAGAGCGTGGCACCAGTTGCTATCAGTCAGGGCAATGCCGCCTGCCAAATTCCTATCTGTACGACCCGGAAATCATTCCCAGGGTCAAGCGTGCCATAGAAGCGGATGGCCGTTTTGCTGAAACCAGTATCTGGGTTGAAGGCCAGCGCCGCTTTGTCTGGCTCAAGGGCTGTGTCCGTACCGCCGGGCAAGCCAGTGAACTGGAAAAACTGGTACGTGGCCTGGATGATGTGCAGGGAGTCATCAATCAACTGACGGTCAAATAAAAATCTCGCTGTGCATGTGACGTTGCATGGGCTATCCCGCCACAAATGCTGCGTTGCACAGTGGTTAATGCTGGACTAAGCGCAGCTCACCATGAAATATTGGTTTCTGAAGGCAAGAACAACCCTGTGCTGGAGTCGTTAATCCAGACCAAACACTAAGGAGATATGTCATGAAATGGATAAACAAGCTGATTTCTATCGCAGTGATGGGTTTCGTTATGTCGGCGCCAGCATCAGCGCGGGAAGACCGCGGGTCCACCCCGCAGGCTCAGGCCATGGTGAAAAAGGGCATTGCCTACATCAAGAAAAACGGCCGTGAAAAAGCCTTTACAGATTTTAACGATGCAGCCAATAAGGATTTTCATGATCGCGATTTATACCTGTTTGTTTATGACATGAACGGGGTGAATTTGTCGCACGGTGCCAATCCCAAAATGATAGGCAAGAATCTGCTGGACTTGAAGGTGGAAGGCAAGTCCATCATCCGGGACATGATCACGGCACTCAAAACAAAAAACGATGGCTGGATAGATTACCAATGGCCAAACCCGGTCACCAAGGCCCTGGAAACCAAGTCCAGTTACTTTGAAAAAGTGGATGATTATTTTGTGGGTTGCGGTGCTTATAAATAATTGAACGTCACATAAAAAAACCGGTACAGACAGCATGTGCCGGTTTTTTTTATGCCCGTTTTGCGATTCGTCCTGCTTCGAATCTGGATTCGTTTTTGTCGAAGGATGCAATATTTCCTGAGCATCAATCAACTCGTGAGCAGCGCTTATTCCGCATCACTCTTTAACGATTGCTCGCCGGTTTGTAGCGAATTCACGACAAGTCATACTGTGCTTTAGCGTACACTATTTCATCTGACTTTTTCATCTGACTTTTTCATCTCACTCGCTTGCTCTCTTTGCTGTTTTAGGTTGTTGCCTCGCTTCAATTTTTCCAGTAGTTTTCGAGCAGTATTTCTTATGTGAAGGAGTTGGATCATGCCGGATAAAACAATCATTGCCAAACCGTTTTCGGGTGACTACAGAATAGATGTGCTGCTTGACGACGTCAATTACCGCTGGAATGCGGGCAAGGTTTTAGGTACGCCGGTCGAAATCAGCTATAGCTTTATCAAGTCTCCGACCTCGACAGCTTCCGATTCAGATAAAAACGGTTTCAAAGCCTTTACCGTGGAACAGATGGCCGCTGCCAGGGCGATCTTTGCGGACATAGCCCAGGTCTTGAATGTGAGCTTCAAGGAAGTGGCTGATACCGATATTCAATCCGGCATACGACTGGCAAATAATATCCAGGATAAAAGTGCCGGTTATGCCAAGCTTCCCGTACCGACGGCAGATGGCACGGCATTTTCTGCCGGCAGTGGCGATCTGTTCATGTCAACGACTTACATGAATGTGAGCTATGAAAGAGGCAGTGAGGCCTACAAGATACTGATACACGAAATAGGGCATGCTATAGGCCTCAATCATCCTGGGAACTACAATGCGGGCGAGCCACCCAGTACCGAAGCGGGTAATTATCTGGCGACGTCTGAAGACAGTAGCTGGATTTCCATCATGTCCTACAACGCGATTGCGCAAAACCAGCAAGGCGAGTTTTTCGGGACCTACGATATGCTGGCGTTGAAGTATCTGTACGGAAGCAGGGCCTATCACACCGGCGATGATACCTATGTCTATAGCGATGTCGATGGCCGCACGCTCAAAATCATCAACGACACTGGCGGTATTGATACCGTAGACGTATCCAGGGCAACCGCGGCTGCGACCATCAATCTGACACCGGGCTCTTTGAATTCTGTGGGGCGTATTGCCAGTGGCGATGCGGCCATCAATAATTTATCCATCGCCTTTGATGCAACGATAGAAAATATCATCGGTACCGCCTTCAGTGACAAGCTGACCGGCAATGCTGCCAGCAATCTTATCCGTGGTGGTGGCGGTGATGATGTGATCGATGGCGGGGCAGGGTTGGATACTGCCCAATACACGGGTTTGAGATCAACCTACACGGTTGCTGGCAACAATAGTGGCTTCAATGTATCCAAGCCGAATTCACAAGGCGTGGATACACTCAGCAATATGGAGCGATTGAAATTTTCAGATCTGTCAGTAGCGCTCGATATTGATGGTATAGCTGGTCAGGCCTACCGTATCTACCAGGCGGCTTTTGGCCGCACGCCAGATCTGGCGGGGCTGGGTTACTGGATCAAGGATATGGACAAGGGTTCCAGTCTGACGACGGTGGCGGCAGGTTTTATGCAATCGAAAGAATTCCAGACCCTGTACGGTACCAACCCCTCGGTCGATACCTTCCTGACGACCTTGTACAAGAATATCTTGGGGCGATTACCCGACCAGGCAGGTTACGACTACTGGAAAGGTGAATTAAGCAGCAATAAAATCAGTTTTGCCGGTACGCTGGCCAGTTTTACCGAAGGGCAGGAGAACAAGCTCAAGGTTATCGGCGTGATACAGAATGGCTTTGATTTTATTGAATATACGGGTTAAGACCAGGCAATGGCTGAACCCATCCAGGGCAGTCAAATATCATTGAGGCCAGCATCGTAGCCAAAGCCTGATGCTGGCTGTATGCTTACCTTTAGCTTACCTGGCCTCGGTATAACCGAGGGTCAGTGAAATCTGCTTGGCGGTATCGATCAGGTTACTCAGCCATTCTTCCTGCAGGCGATCAGCAGGGGCGGAAATGGACAGGCCGGCGATCATCTTGCCGCTGTCATCATGGATGCCGGCGGCCATGCAGCGCACACCCAGTTCCAGTTCTTCATTATCCCTGGCGTAGCCGGTTTCACGGACGGCGGCCAGTTCTTTTTCCAGCTTGTTCAGATCGGTAATCGAATTTTTATTGTGACCCGCCAGGCCGGTGCGCGTGGCATAGGCGCGAATGGCCTTGGGTTCATCCAGTGACAGGAATAATTTACCGGTGGATGTCAGGTGCAGTGGCGCACGCCCACCAATGGCACGCACCACCTGCATGCCAGAACGTTCGGAAAATGCCCGGTCTATATACACGATTTCATCCCCCTGACGTACCGACAGGTTGATGGTCTGGTTGGTCTGGCGGTGCAGGGCGCGCATGAATTCCAGCGCGGCTTCGCGCACGTTCAGGCGGCTCTTGACGATATTACCCAATTCCAGCAAGCGCATGCCCAGGCGGTAATAGCCCGTGTCGGCACGGTCAACAAAGCGGGTAATGACCATGTCATTGAGGATGCGGTGCGCAGTCGAAGGATGCAAGCCTGTTACTATCGCCAACTCCTTCAGACTGACCGGGTCCTGGTAGCGCGACAGGGCATCCAGCAGGGATACCATGCGCTCTATGACCTGAATCGAGGTTTTATCTGAGCTGGTAGAGTCGTTTTTCATATTATGGTTGGTGCGCTGCAATATATACCTTATACCATAATGTGAAATGAACGTCACTGCTTCGTCGGCAAAATGTCAACGTGCATAGGGATTTGCTGGCAATAATTTAATTTGCGTCAAGTAAATCTTCTTCTCCGCCACACATAGTCCTGTAAAATTCGGCACCTGAGCAAAGCTAGGGCGGTATAGCGTGGATTTGCCATGCCGCGAATAAGGTTTAAGGAAGAGAAATGTCTGAAAAAGAACAAGCTGTCAGTGAATTCAAAAGCAAAAGTGGCCTGCGCCGGATTTTTTCGGCTTTCTTTTATTCCATAGACGGTTTTCGTTCCGCCTGGAAAAACGAACATGCTTTCCGTCAGGAACTGGTATTGGTCATCATCGGCGTCATCATCGCCCTGGTCTTACCGGTGTCGGCGTTTGAAAAACTGATGATGATTGCCGTGCTGGTGTTGATCCTGGTGGTGGAACTAATCAATTCAGCGATTGAGGCAGTCGTTGACCGCGTCTCGCTGGAACGTCATACCCTGTCTAAAAATGCCAAGGACTTTGGCAGTGCTGCTGTGTTGCTGACCTTTTTGATTGCGTTGGCAACCTGGGTAGTCATTTTGATGGACCGCTTTTACTATTAATACGCCCCATGACAAATACCAACATTATTGGCACTGCCCATCCTGCGCTGGAAGCTGAACTGGCTGCAGCCATCAATAACAAGACCAAACCCCTGGGCAGCCTTGGTCGCCTGGAGCAACTGGCCGCGCAAATCGGCCTGATACAGCAAAGCAGCCAGCCGCAATTGCGTGACCCCGCCATCATCGTATTTGCCGGTGATCATGGTGTGGTGGCGGAAGGCATTTCTGCCTTCCCCCAGGATGTGACTTGGCAGATGGTAGAAAATTTCCTGGCAGATGGTGCAGCGATCAATGTCTTTGCCCGGCAGAATGGCATTGCCCTGCACGTAGTGGATGCGGGCGTGAATCATGATTTTGGTCCGCGTGAAAAGCTGTTGAGCATGAAAGTGGCAGCAAGCACGCGCAACTTTGCCACAGAGCCTGCAATGACAGCAGCGCAATGCCAGGCTGCCCTGCAAAATGGTGGTGAACTGGTAGCTGGTTTATCGGGCAATGTGCTGGGTTTTGGCGAGATGGGCATAGGCAATACGACGGCAGCAGCAGCGCTCATGCACAAGCTGACTGGCATCCCGGTAGTCGATTGTGTCGGTGCAGGTACAGGGCTGTCGAGCGAAGGCATACGGCACAAGCAGGCTGTGATTGAAGCAGCGGTTGCCATGCATGCTGGCGTGACCCAGGCGGAAGATGTATTGGCTACCTTCGGTGGTTTTGAAATTGCCACTATGGTCGGTGCCATGCTGGCGGCGGCAGAGCGCCGCATGGTCTTGCTGATCGATGGTTTCATCGTGACCAGTGCCTTGCTGGTGGCTGCCAGAATGCAGCCGGCCATACTTGATTATTGCGTGTTCTCGCATCAGTCAGATGAAAGCGGCCATGCACGCATGTTGCAGGCATTAAAGGTCAAGCCCGTGCTGCAACTGGATTTGCGTCTGGGTGAGGGTACAGGTGCAGCACTGGTGTACCCGATGTTGCAGGCTGCAGTGAATTTCCTGAACCAGATGGCGACTTTTGCTTCGGCTCAAGTAAGCGAAAAAAGCAGCGATTAAGTTCTCATCAAATCTTTATTGCAGGAGCTGGCTTGCATCAACTACGCTTATTCTTCATAGCTCTGCAGTTTTTTACCCGCATTCCCATTCCTGCGTGGGTGGGCTTTGAGGCGGACTGGCTGCGTCAGTCTTCGCGTTATTTTCCGGCAACTGGCTGGGTAGTCGGCGTGGTTTGTGCTGGCGTGTACGCTGGCGCGGCCGAGTTATGGCCGCATGCGGTGGCGGTTGTGTTGTCCACGATTGCCGGTATCTTGCTGACTGGTGCCTTCCATGAAGATGGTTTTGCCGATGTCTGCGATGGTTTTGGTGGTGGTATGACGCCAGAGCGCGTGCTGGACATCATGAAGGATTCACGCGTGGGTGCCTATGGTGCCATTGGTATCCTGCTGATGCTGGCGTTGAAGCTGGCATTGCTGATCAGCCTGCCTGCGCAGATGACCGTGCCGGCCTTGTTGCTGGCCCACCCCATGTCGCGCCTGGCATCATGCAGCCTGATCTGGCGCATGCACTATGCACGGCATGAAGGCAAGGCCAAGCCACTGGCGCAGGAAATGCGTTCTGGTGAATTCCTGATTGCCTGCCTGACCGTATGCTTGCCTGCGGCCTGGTTGCTGGTCTACTTTCCATTCCAGCCCGCCTCATTACTGACCTCACTTGTTTTGATCGTTTTGCTGACCTGGCGCATGGCGCGCATGTTCCAGCGCCGTATCAATGGCTTTACCGGTGATTGCCTGGGTGCCACGCAGCAGGTGGCAGAAGTCGGCATCTATCTGGGTTTGCTGGCTTTTCAGGTGCACTGACATGCGACTGCATTTGCTGCGGCATACCAAACCACAGATTGCCGATGGTCTGTGCTATGGGCAGGCCGATGTGCCGGTGCGGGCTGCCGATTGCCAGATACTCGCAGCGAAGATACGCCAGAAATTGGCCGTCGGCATACCAGTATTTTCCAGCCCCTTGCAACGCTGTGCCTTGCTGGCGCAAGCCTTGCATGCGCAGCCACAACTCGACCCGCGCCTGATGGAAATGCATTTTGGTGCATGGGAACTATGCGCCTGGGATGCCATCCCACGCACCGAGATTGATGCATGGGCAGCAGCCCCGGCGACCTATCGCCCCGGTGCCGGTGAATCGGCGCAGGATGTGGCGCAGCGGGTGATTGCCTGGCTGGCTGATCTGCGTCAGATGCAATTGCCGGAAGCGCTGGTGGTGGCGCATGCCGGCATCATGCGCATGCTGCTGGTCTGGCAGGATGGCATGGCCGCAGATGAACTGGCGCAACTGGTTTGTACACAAAACCTCAGCCTTAGCTTTGGTGAATTTACAGAAATACTGGTGTTTGACAAATAATACAGATAGTATTTACGCAAGACCGACAGTAAAGCCATCAGCGCACCAGGCATAGCCATCGCATGATAGAACTCAGAAAATCACCCCGTGTCACCGTCACCTGGCGCTCTGGTATCAAAATGCCGGATGGCAGATTGATCTTCACCCGGGTGATCAATATATCGGCAGAGGGTGTGCTTTTGCAGTCGCCTGAAAGCCTGATTCCCCAGCGCAATTATCCGATGATGATAGAAATCCCCGGTATTGTGCAAGAAGCCGAGATCTATAAGGTTAGTTGCAAGGGCACGGTCAGGCATGCCATTCTCAGCGGTGACAGTTACAACGTTGGCATGCTGTTATCGGAAATGTCTGAATTGCATGCGCAACTTGTTGTTGCCTGGATATCCAAAACTGCGCATCTGGCCTGAAATCGGGTGGCCGGACAATGTTGGCAAGTCAAATCTGCTTTGTTTTCAATAAGTTAATATACTGATCTACCTCAGTTTTTAAACCCCCTGAACTTGCGGCTACCCCCGTCTGTCTATAGAATGGCGGGGTTTTGGTGCTCGCGGATATGTTCATATCTGCGGTTAAACGGGAAACACGACGCTTAGCTACGCTAGGCAAACGTATGCTGCCCCCGCAACGGTGTACAAGTTGCTGCAAAAAAACTGAATGCTTGTTTCTTAAAATTCAGATTTGTAGCCAGCCATTTTCCAATACCACTGTGCTATGTGCATGGGAAGGTCAGATGGTGATACTTGTCAGCCCGGATACCGGCCAGAATAAGTGAAGTAATACGGACGGGGAAATTTCGTGAGCACCTGACGCAGAACGCTGCGTCCGCTTCTGAGAACATGTTTACGATCTGTAGCGAGCGAGCGTCAGCGGGGTAAGGGTAACAAAAGCGCAGCGCAAAAAGCGGAATGTACTTCTAGTACATGAGCATTTTGAGCAGCGCATGAGCCTCGATCACGCACGCGCAGTAAGATCGGAAACAGGTTCTTAATCAGGCCACAGGCGCTGACGATACCGATATTCCTATTGCTTTTTCCATTGCAGCCTGCGGGGACGTCGGCTGCATGTTTTATTTTTTCTGAAAATCATGACATCTGTATTCAAACCGCTCGCCCTCAGCCTGGCCTTGGCCGCTGCATTCCCGTCTTCTACCGTCTTTGCACAAACTGCTGCAGTTGGCGCTGCTTCCAGCGTGGTCATTACCGCTGGCCGTCAGGCGCAAGCCGCCAAAGATGTGCTGGCTGACAATGTCGTCATCACTGCGGAAGACATCGCCAAATCCGGCGCGGCTTCCATCGTTGACCTGTTGCAGCAACAGCGCGGCATAGAAATTACCCGCAATGGTGGTCCTGGTACGACAGCTTCCGTTTTCATGCGTGGCGGTAATAACGCACAAAACGTGGTGTTGATTGATGGCGTACGCATCGGTTCGTCCACGACTGGTGGCGCTACCTGGTCTTCCATCCCGCTGTCACAGATCGACCGTATCGAAGTCGTGTACGGCCCTCTGTCCAGCCTGTATGGCGCGGATGCCATGGGCGGTGTGATACAGATATTTACTAAAAAGGGCACGGGCGTTATCACACCTACCGTATCGGCTGGTTTGGGCAGCTATGGCACACGCAAATTACAGGCAGGTTTTTTCGGTTCTGTTGCCAGTAATCTCAGCCTCAGCCTGAACGCGGGGCATGAAGAGAGTGATGGTTTCTCTGCCACCAAACCCGGAGTCGGTTCCAGTTATAACGCTGACAAAGATGGCTACAAGATGGATAGTTTCAATGGCCGCCTGGTATGGGAAATCAGCAAGGGTTATGAACTGGGTGCCAGTGTTTTGCGCAGCCGCAATGACGCACAGTATGATTCCGGTGCAGCAAAAGATGACCACAATATTGGCACGCTGGAAACCATCGCCATCTTTGGCCGTGGCAAGTTCACTGATGACTGGTCTGCATCGCTGCAATATGCAGAAACGGCTGACAAGGGTTTCAGCACAGGCTTTGGCACCAGCCAGATCGATACACGTCAGAACAGTGTCAGCTTCCAGAACGATATCCGTATCGGTAAAGACGTATTGCAACTGATCGCTGAAACGCGTGAGGAAAATGTTGATTCTGTTTCTTCAGGCTTGGCCACGGAGGGCATCAACGGCGCGAAACGCACGACGAATTCTTTTGCCGCATCTTATGTGTTCAAGCAAGATGCGCATCTGGCCAGCGCCAGCATCCGCAACGACCGCAGCTCGCAATATGGTTCCAATACCACGGGCAGCGTCGCTTACGGTTATCGTTTCACTGATGCGCTGCGCGTCAATGCCAGCTATGGCACCAGCTTCCGCGCACCAACTTTCAATGAACTGTATTACCCTGGTTATGGCGTTGCCAGCAACAAACCAGAAAAAGCAAAAAACGCAGAAATCGGTGTGTATTTTGAACAGGGTGATACGCAGTTGAGCGCTGTGTATTATCAGAACAAGGCAACGGACTTGTTGGTCTATGTTTCTGGTAACGATCCACAAGGTAAAGCTTATTGCCCAAACACGCCTAATTATTCTTTTGGCTGTGCGCATAATGTTAACAAGGCGACTTTGTCTGGCTTGACAGTTGGTGGTACAACCCGTTTTGCTGACCTGACACTGCGTGCCTCCATCGACATCCAGGACCCGAGAGACGACACGGCAAACAAACGTCTGGCACGCCGTTCCAAACAGCATGGTACGTTGGCTGCTGAATACGCGTTTGCGAATGCAAAAGTTGGCGTGGAAACCATCTACTCTGGCGACCGCTACGATGATGCTGCCAACTTGAGAAAATTGAGTTCGTATAATTTGTTGAACCTGTATGCGACGTATGAACTGGCAAAAAATACCACCGTGCTGGCACGCTGGAACAATGCTTTGAACAAAGACTATGAACTGGCAAGAAATTATGCGACGGCCGGTTCGAATGTATTTGTCGGTGTGAACTACGGCTTTAAATAAACTGAGTAAGTTGTTTAAGCTGATAATTAAGCTGACAAGTTTGACAGGGACGTGGCAGGGCATTGATGTGATTTGCCACGTTTCGGGCTGATTTTCTGATGTGCAGGCTGGTGTATATTGACTGGCGCTGCACATCTAAACCTGTTTTTCCTTTGGATCAGACCGATGATGGCGTCTTTTTTTTCTGCACGACAGCGTAAGCAATCTCCCGGGATGGCGGTCGCTCAACGTGCCGGACTGGTTCTCCCGATTTTATTGGCCGCCGCCATAGCTAGCATATTGATTGCCTGTGTGTGTGGTTCTGTGTCCCTGAGCTTTGTCGAGTTATGGCAAGCCTTGCTGGAATTGCTGCGCGGCCCGCCGACCAGCTTGCCCGGCAGCCTGCTGGATTTGCGCCTGGGTCGTGCGCTTACTGGTTTCGTTACCGGTGCCACACTGGCGCTGGCCGGTGTCATGTTGCAGGCCTTGTTGCGCAATCCGCTGGCTGATCCTTATGTGCTCGGTATATCTGGTGGTGCATCTGTTGGTGCGCTGGCAACCATATTGTTTTTCGGCGCATTCTGGTTGGTGGATGTGGCCGCCTTTGCCGGTGCGATTACGGTAGCGCTACTATTATTTGGCCTGGCTTACCGTGATCTGCGTGGTGCTGGCAGTACCGACGGCAGTGCACCTATCTTATTGCTGACCGGCGTCATTGTCGCCACCGGATGTAGTGCCATCATCACCCTCATGCTGTCGATTGCGCCGGACAGCCGCTTGCGCGGTATGGTGTTCTGGATGATAGGTGATTTGTCGAATACCCAGTCACGTTATCTGCCCTGGCTGATACTGTGCGGTATCTTGCTGTTTGCCATGCGCAATGCACGCTCCATCAATGTGGCTGCCATGCATGCCGATAACGCCAGCACCCTGGGTGTCAACATTGGTCGCTTGCGCCAGTTCCTGTTTTTATGTTCTGCCTTGTTGACGGCCAGCGCGGTCAGCAATGCAGGCAGCATCGGTTTTGTTGGCCTGATCATGCCGCATTTGTGTCGCTTTGCCTGGGGCCCTGATCACCGTTTGCTGGTGCCCGCTGCGACTTTGGCCGGTGGTTGCTTCCTGGTGCTGGCAGATACGGTCGCACGTACCGTCGTGGCACCACAGCAGTTGCCGGTTGGTGTGATCACTGCATTGGTCGGTGTGCCGATGTTCCTGCTGCAACTGCATCAACTGCGGAGGCGCTGATGGACATCCGCGCCCTTAATCTATCGGTAGGCAAGCGTGTACTGGTGCGTGATTTGAACTGGCATATACGGCCGGGTGAATGCTGGTGCATCATAGGCCGCAATGGTGCCGGCAAAAGCACCTTGCTGCGCACGCTGGCTGGTTTGCGTCCGATAGAAAGCGGTCAGATCTACCTGCGCGACAAGTTGCTGCAAGACTGGCCATTAACCGGGCTGGCACGTGAGCGTTCGTTTTTACCGCAGGGCAGGGTGGATGTTTTTGGTTATTCTGCGCTGGATACCGTGCTCAGCACCCGTCATCCCTACCAAGATGCACATTACTGGGAAAACAGCGACGACCTGGAAATTGCCATGGCAGCCTTACGCGAAATGGATGTCACCGACCTGGCAGAACGCGATGTGCGCAGCCTGTCTGGCGGTGAAAGACAGCGCGTCGCCATTGCCGCCTTGCTGGCACAAGATGCGAAATGGATGTTGCTGGATGAACCGGCGAATGCGCTGGACCTTGGGCACCAAGTCAGCGTCATGCAACTGTTTGCCCGCTTGTGCAGCAAAGAAGATGCGCAACACAACAAGGCGGTCGTTATGGTCAGCCACGACCTCAATATGGCTTACCGCATTGCCACCCATGCCTTGTTGCTGATGGGCGATGGCAATTGGCAAGCCGGGCCTGCAGATGAAATATTTAATGCATCCCAACTCAGTATCTGTCTGGGGCATCCCATAGAGCGCTTCACCCATGGTGAGCAAACCTTATTCTTCCCGCAAAACTGAGAACCTTATGAGCAGTGATCCATTGAGCAATAACTCGACACCCAAGCCAGACACCTCGACAGACAACATCAATACCCGTCATGAACGTCGCATGCAGCGCAAGAAAGCGCTGATGGATGAAAAGATAGAACAGGCGCAGCGCAAGACCGGTGTCTTGCTGGTACATACCGGCAATGGCAAGGGTAAAAGTTCCAGCGCTTTTGGTATGGTGATGCGCGCCATGGGGCATGGCATGAAGGTCGGTGTGGTGCAATTTATCAAGGGTGCGATGTCTACTGGTGAAGAAATTTTCTTGCGCCGCTTTCCTGATGAAGTCGAATTTCATGCCATGGGCGAAGGCTATACCTGGGTCACACAGAACCGCGAACGCGATATGGAAAAAGCCGCCGCCGCGTGGGAACAGGCAAAACGCTTTCTGACGGACCCGACCATAGGCCTGGTGGTGCTGGACGAACTCAATATCGCCCTGAAATATCATTACCTGGGTTTGCAGATGGTCATCGATGATCTGGATGGCAGGCCAGAAATGCAGCACGTTGCCGTCACCGGTCGCGGTGCCTTGCCAGAGATTATTGCCATCGCCGATACGGTCACAGAAATGCAGGTCATCAAGCATGCCTTCAAGGAAGGTATCGTGGCGCAGGCGGGTGTGGAATGGTAAGGCCCAGCGCCAAGGTCGTTCTGATATCGGCCATTGGATCAGGTCAGGGCAAGACCACCACCACGGCAGCACTGGCACGCAAGCTGGTGAAGCTTGGTAAGACGGTGCGTGTGTTTAAAACCGGGCCAGACTTTATCGACCCCATGATGCTGGAACGCGCTTGCGGTTCAGTCGTGCATTCGCTGGATTTATGGATGGTGGGGCAGGTAGATTCGGAACGCATGCTGGCGCGCGCTGCGCTGGATGCCGATGTCATCCTGATTGAAGGTGTGATGGGCCTGTATGATGGTAACCCGTCGTCGGCTGACCTGGCGCGTGCCTTTGGTGTGCCAGTCATGGCGGTACTGGATGCCTCTGCCATGGCACAGACGGTAGGTGCACTGGCCATGGGTTTGCGTGATTTTGGACCGGTACATCTGGCCGGTGTCATCGCCAACCGCATCGCCTCGGAAGGCCATGCCAAAATGGTGGCTGCTGCCATGCGCGATATTCCTTTGCTAGGCAGCTTGCGGCGTCAGGAAGAAACCTTGCCCGAACGTCACCTGGGCCTGGTCTTGCCGCAAGAAGTGGATCGCATCGACGCCATACTCGATACCATGGCGAGCAGCCTGGAACTGGACATGCAAGCCTGGGATGCCTTGCCAGACACCAGTTTTGAATTGCATGAGCATGCATCCCATCATATTTTGCAACATGCGTCACAAGCCGCCAGCCTGACAGGCAAGACGATTGCCATTGCGCGCGATGCCGCATTTGCGTTTATCTATCCAGCCAATCTTGAGTGCTTGCGTGGGCTGGGCGCTGAACTGGTTTTCTTTTCGCCTTTGGCAGATGAAGCGATACCGACCCAGGCTGATGCCCTGTACCTGCCCGGCGGTTACCCTGAATTGCATGCCAGGACGCTGACGCAGGCCAGCAACTGGCTGACTTCACTGCATGCCGCCCATGTGCAAGGCATGCCTATCCTGGCAGAATGCGGTGGCATGATGGCCATTACCGAAGGCCTGGTAGATCAGCAGGAACAAAGCTGGCCTATGGCCGGCATATTGCCGGGCAAAGTCATTATGCAAAAAAGGCTGGCAGCACTCGGCCCACAAGCCTGGGCTACCTCGCAGGGGGAATTGCGCGGGCATACCTTTCATTACTCGCGTTTTGAAACCACATTGACGGCCAGCAGCCATACCACCAAACATTCCACCCAACATTCCACCCAACAGCAGGGCGAGGCTATTTACAGAAATGCTAATGTGTGCGCTTCTTATTTTCATGCCTACTTTGCTTCCAACCCGGCGGCAACGGCAGCGCTGTTTTTAAGAGATGCAACATGAAACCCGCACATCGTACCAGCCTGATCTTTGGTGGTGCGCGTTCGGGCAAGAGTGCTTTTGCCGAGCAACTGGCGAGCAGCTTCAGTGCCAACAAAAAAGAGGTACTGTACCTGGCAACCGCCAACGCGGATGATGCGGAAATGCAGCAGCGCATTGCCCATCATCGCGCACGCCGCCCTATACATTGGGGCACGCTGGAACAAAGCCTGGAACTGGGCGCGACCATCATGGCACATAGCCGTGCAGACAATATCATCCTGGTTGATTGCCTGACGGTCTGGCTGTCGAATCTGCTGTTTTCAGAAGCGACAGATTTTCCTGATGTAGGTCATGTCACGCCACCGGCACAGTTTGCCGTGCAACGCCAGGCCTTGCTGGATGCATTGGCGCAGGCACCAGGGAAGATTATCCTGGTATCGAATGAGGTCGGTATGGGCATCGTCCCCATGGGGGCCGTGTCGCGCTGGTTCGTGGATGAAGCAGGGCGTTTGAACCAGGCCGTCGCTGCCATTGCAGATAATGTGGTCTGGGTTGCCGCCGGTTTGCCGCTGTATTTTAAAGGCCAGCCATGCTGATGCTGGATGGCCTGGTCATGGTGCTATGTCTGCTGCTGGGTATCTTGCTGGATCTGGGCTTGGGCGAAGTAAGCAAATTGCATCCACTGGTGGGTTTTGGCAATCTGGCGAATGCCCTGGAGCGCCGACTGAATACGCCAACAGCAAGCCGCTGGACCGGGGCTGTGGCCTGGTGCCTGGCGGTCTTGTCGCTGGTAGCCCTTAGTCTGTTGGTGCTGACACTGGCACAGCGTTTCAGCCTGTGGCTGGCCCCGGTATTGCATATTGTCTTGCTGTATTTTTGCCTGGGCTTGCGCAGCCTGCATGAACATAATGCCGCCATTGCAAGCGCCTTGCAGGCCGGTGATTTGCCAGAAGCCAGAAAACGCACATCCTATATCGTCAGCCGCGATACGCAAGATGCCGATGAAGCCTACCTGGCTAAAGCCAGTGTTGAATCCGTACTGGAAAATGGTTGCGACGCCGTCTTTGCCACTTTGTTCTGGTTCATCTTGTTGGGTGGTGCTGGCGCGGTGCTGTACAGACTGGTGAATACTTTGGACGCCATGTGGGGTTATCGCTCGACACGATTCTTGCGCTTTGGCTGCGTCGCTGCGCGTATCGACGATGTCATGAACTGGATACCCGCACGCTTGACTGCATGCACTTATGCCGTGCTGGGCAAGACCCGCCTGGCATGGCAATGCTGGCAACGCCAGGCACCCGGCTGGCCCAGCCCGAACGCCGGGCCAGTGATGGCTGCCGGTGCCGGTGCGCTTGGCTTGGCATTGGGTGGTAGTGCCAGTTACGACGGCGTGGCAGAAATGCGGCCCCCGTTGGGGGAAGGCGATACCGCAAAGGCCACAGATATCCTGCGTGCCCTGCGTCTGGTGGCAGGTGGTACGGCACTGTGGTGTGGGATCACGTTATTACTGACTTTATTTCTTGGTGGAGTCATCCATGCTTGAACACGGCGGCAATCTACGTGATGCCGTGCGGCATTTTGGCCGCCCGCTGGAAGACTGGCTGGACCTGTCCACCGGCATCAATCCGCATTTTTATCCGGCACCGCCACTGGCAGACCATGCCTGGCATCGCTTGCCCGAATATTCTGATGCGTTGGTGCAGGCTGCGCAATCTTATTATGGCGCGCCACGCATGCTGGCGGTGGCAGGCTCGCAGGCGGTGATACAGGCCTTGCCACGCCTGCGCCGGACTGCGCGCGTGCTCGTATCAGCCCCCAGCTATGCCGAACATGCTTACCAATGGCGGCAAGCCGGGCATGCGGTGACAGAATGTGCGTATGCAGGCCTGGATGCAGCCGTCGGACAGGCCGATGTAGTGGTGCTGTGTAATCCAAATAACCCCACCGGTGAATCCATATCGCCAACCCAGCTTTTGCGCTGGGCTACACAACTGGCTGCACGCGGCGGCTGGCTGGTGGTAGATGAAGCCTTTGCCGATACCGTGTCTGATATCAGTGTGACGGCCCATGCAGAGCAGCCCGGTCTGATCGTCTTGCGCTCAGTCGGCAAGTTCTTTGGTCTGGCAGGTATACGCCTGGGCTTTGTCGCCGCTGAGGAAAATTTTCTGGCGCAGTTGGCGAATTACCTCGGTCCCTGGAGCGTGAGTGGACCAGCCCAGCAAATCGCTACTGCCGCGTTGACTGACCAGATGTGGCAGTCGCAGATGGTGCAACGCTTGCAGCAAGAAGGTGACCGGCTGCACCAGCTTTTGAAAGCGCATGGCATGCATACGTCGGGTACTGATTTATTCCAGTGGTGCAGTCATCATGAACTGGATGGTCAATCAGAACAGTTATGGCAATTCATGGCAGAGCGCGGTATATGGCTGCGCTGGTTTGCGCAGGGGCACCATCGGCCACATGGCCTGCGCTTTGGATTGCCAGGGAGTGAGGCTGGGTGGTTACGGCTGGAGAACGGTCTGGGTGAATGGTGTGAGTTAAAAACTGTAGACCACTCACCACAGAGGCACAGAGACACAGAGTGAGCACAGAGTAAGTGCGGAGTAAGTGCAAAGATGCACTTCGTTTTTATCATAGAGTATTGGAGCGATATGGTCAGGCTTTTGAGTTTTGTAGTCATTATGCTGATGGCGGTTCATGCGCAGGCGGCTATTACTGTAACGGATGACTTGGGTAATCAGGTTACGTTAGCTAAACCTGCGCAGCGGATTATCAGTTTGTCGCCGCATGTGACGGAAATGATTTACGTGGCAGGGGCGGGTGACAGGATTATTGGTACGGTCAAATACAGCGATTATCCGGCAGCGGCAAAAAATATCCCGCGTGTTGGTGACAACAGGCAACTGGATATTGAACGCATACTGGCGATGAAGCCGGATTTGCTGATCGTGTGGATGCATGGTGCCTATGAGCGCCAGTTGGAGGTACTGCACAATTCCGGCATTCCTTATTTTTTCAGCGAACCACATAAGCTGGACAATGTAGCGGAAACCCTGATCAAGTTCGGCAGCCTGTTTGGTACAGAAAAACAGGCGCAGGCAGCGGCGACAGAATTCAGGCAGCAAGTGCAACAGTTGAACAGCCAGTACCAGAATAAAAGCAAGGTCAGGACCTTTTACCAGGTATGGGGTAAGCCGCTCTACACGCTCAATGACAGCCACATCGTCAGCGATGCGATTCGTACTTGTGGTGGGGAAAATATATTTGGTAAATTGTCAACAACTGCACCCATCGTCGGCACAGAAGCAGTCTTACAGGAAAACCCGGAAGTCATCATCACCGGCGATAGCAAAACCCAGGCCGTGAGTGGTATCGAGCAATGGAAAACTTTTCCTACTTTGCTTGCAACAAAAAGCAATAACCTGGTGTCTATAGAAGGTGATCTGGTCAACCGTTCTGGCCCGCGCATTATCGAAGGCGCGAAACTGATTTGCCAGGCACTGGAGCTTGCCAGACAGAAACGCGATCAAACCGTGGCCCAGCCACAAGGAAAAAAATGAATTCAGCCAGTATGTATCAACGCATTGCCTGCTTGTCCACTGAAGCGGTGGAAGTCTTGTATGCCCTGGGGGCAGAAGACTGCGTCGCCGGCATTTCTGGCTACACCACCCGGCCAGCACGTGCCCGTGATGAAAAACCCAAGGTCAGCGGGTTTTCATCGGCGCAGATAGACCGTATCCTGGCGGTTAAACCTGATCTGGTGCTGGCGTATTCGAATATGCAGTCAGAAATATCGCGTGAACTCATCAGCGCCGGGATAGAGGTGCATGCCTTCAACCAGCGTGATGTAGCAGGCATTTTGCATATGATCAAGGTCGTGGCGAACCTGGTCGGCAAGCAGGAACAGGGCGCAGCACTGATTGCCGAGCTGCAAGCCCAGATAGACACCATCAAACAACAGGCTGCGCTATGGACGCGCCGCCCCCGGGTGTATTTTGAAGAATGGAATGAACCCCTGATGTCAGGCATAGGCTGGGTATCTGAGTTGATACAGATGGCTGGTGGTGAAGATGCTTTTGCCGACCTGGCGGTTTTTCACAGTGCCAAACAGCGCATCATTGCCGACCCGGCTGAAGTCGTCAGGCGTGCGCCGGATATCATTATCGGTTCATGGTGTGGCAAGAAGTTCCGGCCCGACAGTGTCGTGGCGCGCGACGGCTGGGACCATATTCCCGCCGTGCGTTATGGACGGGTGCTGGAAATCAAGTCGGCTGATATCCTGTCGCCAGGCCCATCGGCGATACAGCACGGGCTGGTGCAATTGCATATACTGATTGCCGAATGGCAGGCAGCGCAGAAAGCATAAATAAGAACACGGTTATCATGAAAATTTCAACTTTGATGGTGCAAGGCACGACTTCCGATGCCGGCAAAAGTACAGTCGTTGCCGCCCTGTGCCGTTTGCTGTACCGCCAAGGTGTGCGGGTGGTGCCCATGAAGCCGCAAAACATGGCACTTAATAGTGCCGTTACTATAGATGGTGGCGAGATAGGTCGTGCCCAGGCCTTACAGGCAGTGGCTGCAGGTTTGCCTGCACATACTGACATGAATCCGGTCTTGCTGAAACCATCTTCCGACACCGGTGCGCAAGTCATCATCCATGGCAAGGTCAGGGCAGACATGGATGCGCGTGATTACCACCAATACAAAACCGTCGCCATGGGTGCCGTGCTTGAATCCTATGGTCGTCTGCAACAGCAATATGAAGCGATTATCGTCGAAGGTGCAGGCAGCCCGGCCGAAGTGAATTTGCGTGACCGCGATATCGCCAATATGGGCTTTGCCGAAGCCGTGGATTGCCCCGTCATCCTGGTGGCCGATATTGACCGTGGCGGCGTGTTTGCCCATTTTGTTGGTACCCTGGATTGCCTGTCAGAATCCGAACAAAAACGCATCGTCGGTTTTGTCATCAACCGCTTTCGTGGTGATATCCGCCTGCTGGAACCTGGCCTGGACTGGCTGGAGAAAAAGACCGGCAAACCGGTGCTGGCGGTATTGCCCTACCTGCATGGCCTGCAATTGGATGCTGAAGACGCAATACAGTCCAGCCAGGGTAATGCCGGCAAGTTCCGCATCATCGTGCCTGCCATACCGCGCATATCAAACCATACGGATTTTGATGCCTTGCGCGCCCACCCGGATGTCGATCTGCAATTCATCGGCCCCGACCGGGCGATACCACCTGCCGACCTGATCATCCTGCCTGGCAGTAAAAACACCCGCGCCGACCTGGCTTTTTTGCAGGCACAGGGCTGGCATGCCGTGCTGGAAAAGCATCTGCGTTATGGCGGCAAGGTCATCGGCATTTGTGGTGGTTATCAAATGCTGGGCCAGGTCATCAGTGACCCGCATGGTGTCGAAGGGCAGGCCGGTGATTCTGATGGCCTGGGCCTGCTCGACATCACCACTGAACTGACGCAGGAAAAACGCCTACAACAGGTGACTGGCCTCTGTGTATTCAATTCCAGCACGGCCAAGGTCAGTGGCTATGAAATCCATATGGGCATTACCTATGCCAGCAATGATACGCAGCCGGTTTTCAGTATCAATGGCGAAGACGAAGGCGCACGCTCGCCCGATGATTTAATCCTCGGCACTTACCTGCATGGCCTGTTCGACCACCCCGAAGCCTGCGCTGCCTTGCTGTCCTGGGCAGGGCTGGAAAGCGAACACAAGGTCGATCTGGCTGCATTGCGTGAACACAGCCTTAACCGGGTGGCAGACGCCTGCGTGCCGCTACTGGATGCCTTGCAACGGTTATAATATTGTGCTGGCTTTTTTGTGCCGGTTGCACGCATGTAAGGTCTTCACATCCGCATCATTCACGATTTGGGAAAACACTTGATCGCTAAAACCGTTCTCACCATCTGTCTGTCATTAGGTATCATGAGCGCGCATTGCTTTGCATATGCGCGTGAAGATGTGCCGGCCAAAGTAGAAATTTCCAGTACCAGAGATCCTGAGCTGAAATCATACAAGCAGATGTATAAGGGGCTGGAAGCATTTGATCAGTACCGCCAACTGGCACCTGCGGCGATGTTGAAATTCATCCTGCTACCGGTTGACGCCAATACCAGTTTGCGTGATTTGAACTTGCGTATTGCCAGCGAACAAAGCTCGGTCCCTATCGCTGTTGACATCGATGGCAGTTTTGTCTTACCAAAAATTTCCAAGGCCCTGGATGAAAATGCAGATCTGCTGCTGAACCGGAAAAAAGGCCTGTTCCGCTGGCGCCCCGATATACACAGTGAAGGTGTGCCAACAGACACGCGACGTTTGGGTGATTTGCGCCTGGAATGCGCCATATGGTGGGCTGTGGAATATGATGATATGCCATACGACACACGCAATCTGTTTCGCCGTCTTGGCGGTGCCTGCAACTCATCCTTCATTGTTATTTCTTTCTGGTCGCCCAGGAAATTGAGCGCAGCATATCTGGTCAGCAAGGACCGCAGGGAAAAAATAGAGATCAGTAAAAATGGCCTGCAATATATACCACCTCTGTATAAGAAGGCCTGGGGTGACGATGCCCTGGTCGAATTTGAATTCGCAGCAGCGAGCGAAGAACCTGCCGTGTCAAAGTAAGCCGAAACCGGTCTGACACGAATCCCCACGCCCGTAGGTGCAGGTTTTCGGTAAAACAGGCTTTTTAAACCAAATTCAATCAAGATGAAGCTAATTTCAGAAACGTTGCCTTAGATCACTCATTTATGATGTAATAATATGCGGCTTTAATATGCAACGTATTTATACAATATATTTGACGTCGAACCTCCATCTTAAGGAAGCATCTTGGACGAATCGCTTTCTAATTCGACAACACTGTCATTTTTTGTGGACGAGTCCGCAGGGGTGTTGTGCGCCCACTATACGCCACAGGAAGGCAGCGGCACTCCCGATCTGGCTGACCTGGAAGAGGCTCTGGATGTCAGTGAATATGCCAATTTTTATAGGGAACAGTCCGCCCTGCTGGCTTTTATAAAACTGTGCAGGGATGCCAAAGAACCAGTCAAGCTGGACATTGGTGCCCGCAGGGATGCGGAATTTTCATTGCGCTTGTCCGATGATTTATTGTCTGCCTGGCTGACGCTGATGCCAGCACAAGGTGGCAAACCGGTCGGCAAAGCGGTCAACGATGCCTTGCGCGAACAGGGCATTATTCATGGCATTTTGCATGCAGAACTGGATGCCGCGCTGGCAGCAGGTGTGTGTGACAATCTGCTGATTGTCCAGGGTGATCCGGTACTCAATGGTATTGAAGGGCGACTGGAACCTTTGTTTGGCGAACATAAAAATGCGAAAGCGCAAAGGGATGAACTGGCCGTCATCAAGTTCCGTGAGTTGGGCCATATCCTGATTGTGCATGCCGGTGATGAGCTGATGCGCCGCATACCGCCAGTACAAGGCAAGTTCGGCATGAATATCATGGGCCAGGTGGTATTGGCCAAGCCCCTGCCAGAGATGTTGTTTGGCCCCACCTTGCAAGGTGCTGCACCCGCAGCCACTGACCCGGATTTGTTGCTGGCGACGAATAGTGGCCAGCCCATGATTGTGCCTGATGGTGTGATCGTCAACCCCGTACTCCAGGTGCCTGACGTCGATCTCAGTACCGGCAATATCCACTTTGAAGGCACCATCCATGTCGAAGGTGACGTCAAGGCCGGCATGAGCCTGAATGTGACAGGCGATGTGATCGTCAATGGCCTGGTAGAAGCGGCCGAGATTATTGCCGGTGGCAATGTGGCAGTGAAGGGCGGCATTATTGGCCTGGCCGAGAAAAAGCCAGGAACCCAAAGCATGAGCGGCATCACCTCGCGCATCAAATGCGGGGGAACGGTGCAGGCACTGTTTGCCGAGCATTCCCATATTGAAGCCGGGCAGGCCATACAACTGGAACAAAGTGCCCGCCAGTGTGATTTGATTGCCAGAAAAGAAATCATGGTCGGCAAGCCTGGCTCAGGTGTCGGTAATATCCTTGGTGGCAGGGCGCAGGCAGCCTTGCTGGTCGCTGCTGCTTCGCTGGGTTCTTCCAATGGTGCCAGAACCCAGATACAGGTAGGTTTTGATCCTTACCTGGAAGAAGAGATCAAGGACAAGGAAAATCAGGCCGGACGCAAGGAAGCAGAGTTGGATCAGGTCTTGAAGTTGCTGGCTTTTTTTGTCAAAAATCCGCAAAAAGCTGCCGGTGGTGTAGGTGAAAAAGTTGACGCCAAACGCCTGCATCTGCTAGATGAATTAAAGGCACTTGACGCAGAGATTGACACGCTGGAATCTGAACTGGAATTGATAGAGCAAGCGGGCGTCAAGGTCATCAAGAAAATCCACGAAGGTGTGGAAATCCAGATAGGCAAACAAAAATGGGTGGTCAAGGAAGATGCCGGACCAGGTAATTATCAGGTGCGAGATGGCAGGATAGTGATCGTGTGAGTTTACGGTTTGTGGTGAAGGGATTGCGCGTTCAAATGAAGTACCATCGATTTGGTCGCCTTGATTTCGCAAGCGATAACTAACTCTGACCTGAACAAGCCTGATGCATCGGGCATGGTTTTGCGTATTTTTCCTGCACAAATTTTCGACGCCCGAAGCTGCCAGGTATCCAGATCTGGCACCTGGCGTGCTACAGCATTACCAGGATTTTTTTGCAGATACTGTTGAATCATCCCTCTCAATTCATACCTAAGCGCAAACAATTCATAGCTCGCGCAAAATGACATATTGTGATCGGGGTTAAGGCAGTTGTTCAGCTTTTGCCGAACTTCGAGGGCATCCATCGCACGTTGTCTGGCAAATACAGGCACCAGCACTTGCGCCTGAAGCGCACATTGTGCATCTGAAAAACAGTCCCGCATTTTCTCATCTATGGATTTGTCCGGACTATCAACAAAGAACGAGGCATGCGCGCTTTGTGCCATTAATAGCATTACGAACAAAATTCGTTGTAGTGGCACCTGATATTCCTTGTCGGAGGGGAAACGTATGAGGGCGACCAGCCTGTTAACATAGCTTGCAATAAAAGACTTATTTAACCGCCTTCTCCGGCTGCCAGTCCTGCGCCAGTGCCAGCGCTTCGTTGACTTGTTCCTTGCTCATTTTGGCTTCTACAAATTTCCTGTAGACGGCGGTGTCTTCATAATCGCCGGCCAGGGTCAGCCATTTGTAGGCTTCCACCAGGTTGACATTGACGCCTTTGCCTTTCAGGTAGATCAGGCCCAACTGGTACTGGCCGCTGGCATTGTTTTGATTGGCAGCTTGCAGGAATAATTCCCTGGCCTTGGCAAAATCACGAGGCACGCCGGTGCCGGTGACATACAGTATGCCCAGGCTGTATTGGGCGTCGGCATAGCCCTGGTCGGCGGCTTTTTTAAACCAGGATGCGGCAATGCCGTGGTTCGAGACCACGCCTTTTCCTTTCGCGTACATGCGCCCCAGATTCACCTGGGCGCGCACATTGTTTTTGCTGGCAGATTGTTCAAACCAGGCCATGGCTTGTTTATAGTCTTGCTGTATGCCTTCGCCATTCAGATACATCAGGCCAAGGTTGAACTGGGCATCGGCATTGCCCTTGTTGGCTGCAGTCTTGAATGATACTGCCGCAGACGAGAAATCACCCTGTTCGTAATAGCTGACACCATCGTTGAAATCGTCAGCGCGGACTGTACCGATTGCCAGCACGGAGGCGAGCAGGAAGATTACCTGATTAATTTTGTGCATGATATTTTCTTCTACAGTGCAGATAAGTCAGCAGCATCAGTTTACTGGCTTTGGTGTCCAGTCAGCATGGTTTTGTTTGATAGACATCTTCGCTTTCTTGAAGGGAATCTGGATATCAATATTGCCCTGCATCTTTTCCCTGAAGCACAAGCCCTCTTTGCCTGGTTCAGTATAGCGTGTACTGAAATCGGCATCTGCAAAAAAAGCAACATGCATGGAGGTATCCATTTTGACCATGCAGGCAGTATCAGGATTAACCCATATCTTGATATCGATTTTCATGCCTGCACCATCATCACTGAGCTGGAATACCGCAAGATTTTTTCCATCCTGGCTCTCATTATTGAGTCGTTTGACCTTGACTCCGCCTTCCAGTAGGCTGGATTTGAGTTCATCGAGGCCGGTCAGCATCTTGTTGGTGCCATCAGCAGATTTTTGTTGCTCAGGCAGGATTTGCCAGTTGCTGTCTGTGGTGGCACTTGTATATTTGGGCTCCTGTTTTTCCCATCCATTCAATGTAGATTTGATATAAGCAGTTTTGTCTGGCTGGTCTTTGCGCTCGGCATTGATCTGGGTCCGTATTTCTTTTGGAACCCACTGATTTGTTAGTTTGTACTGTGACATGGTTTTACTCCAGAGGGGATCTGCTTCTGCCCTGGCATGCGCTGCTGGCAAAATCACCAGACTAACGAGGAATATGGACGTTTTTATCTGCTTTATCATGCTATTTGCTTTGGTCAGACAAGGCTGCCTCCAGTGTAGTGACGAACTGATGTACGTGATAAGCATCCACCAGGCCATGGTGTACGAATATCGCTATAGGCAGCATGAGGCGCTGATGCTGTTTGAAAAACTTGCCAACGGAAATCTTGGGCACGCTGTCCTTGCGGTCATATTGCCGTGCGTGGGTCAGACCGGTGAAGTTGATCCAGGGTATGGCAGAAAAATGGATGACGTCATCACGCGCGCATTCATCGTTAAAACAAAGGCCGCTGCTGTTCTTGATTTTATCCATGGCGATATGTGCCCCGGCGGCGAAAGCAGAAAAATCTTCGTCGTAATAGATGGGACAAAAACCGAAAGTGTGATCGGCGCGTTGCACGGTGGCATTCGCATGTATCACCTCGTAATCAAACACTTTGCCATCTTCTATGCGATAACGCATGGCATCGGTAAGCATGACGGCGCGTAATATCTGGTGCAGGTAAAACAGGAAGAAGGAGTGTTGTTCCTGCTTGCAGTGTTCATAAGCCCAGGTGCAGTCCACATTCAGGTTCAGGCCGTGGAAGGGTTCATCAAGCTGGGAGAAAAAGGCGAAATGCTCGCGCCGGTTCCAGTTCGCTATATCTAGCTGCTTTTTCATGTTAACGTCATTTAAAATAAAAAGGGGCAGAATAAATCTGCCCCTCATCATAACCTGTCAGATGCGATCAATTCAACGCATTGCAGCAATCATCTTTTCCAGCTTGACGGTATCGGCGCAGAAAGCGCGTATGCCTTCGGACAGTTTTTCTGTCGCCATGGCATCTTCGTTTAGCTCAAGGCGGAAGGTTTTTTCATCCATGCTGACTTTTTGCAGATCGGACGTCAGTGCCATTTCCTTGCTCAGTTTTTGCGTGACATTGCTATTGCTGTCGCTGAGTTTTTGCAAGAGATCCGGGCTGATGGTCAGCAAGTCGCAGCCAGCCAGTTCCAGGATTTGTGAGGTATTGCGGAAGCTGGCACCCATGACTTCGGTGTTGTAGCCAAACTTGCGGTAGTAGGTATAAATTTTCTTGACGGACAAGACGCCGGGGTCGTCTGCACCAAAAATTTCCTGGCCAGTCTGTTTTTTGTACCAGTCATAAATACGGCCAACGAAAGGCGAGATCAGTTGTGCACCGGCTTCGGCGCAGGCTATCGCCTGGGCAAGGCTGAACAGCAGGGTCATGTTGCAGCGTATGCCTTCTTTTTCCAGTATCTCGGCGGCGCGTATGCCTTCCCAGGTAGAGGCAATCTTGATCAGGATGCGGTCACGCGGGATACCGGCAGCTTCATACATGGCGATCAATTGGCGGCCTTTGGCAACGGTACCAGCGGTATCGAAGGACAGGCGGGCATCAGTTTCGGTAGAAACGCGGCCAGGGATGACTTTCAAGATTTGCAGGCCAAAGGCGATCAGCAGGTGATCAATGGTTTCATCAATGGATTTACCTGCGGTGTCCTTGACCGCTTTTTCCAACAAAGGCAGGTATTCCGGTTTTTGCACTGCCTTCAGGATCAGGGATGGATTGGTAGTCGCATCGCGCGGTGCATAGGCCTGTATCGCCTGGAAATCACCGGTATCGGCAACAACGGTCGTGTATTGTTTGAGTTGTTCTAATTGATTCATGGTATGTGCAAAAGTAGGGGCAAGGTCAAAAAATCAGGGTAGGACAGTTACCAGGGGCTCACCTGCAACAATATCACCAATCACGGCAGCTTCCAAGAAGCCACCGTGACGGAAGATTGTCAACACGTCATCTACTGCTGCCGGGTCGCAGGCAACCAGCAGGCCACCGGATGTTTGTGGGTCGGTCAACAAAGATTGCTGGGGTGGGTTGATTTGTGCATCCAGCCTGACCGACTGGCCATAGGCAGCCCAGTTGCGGGCGGATGCGCCAGTCACATAGCCATCTCTTGCCAGCTGTTCTACATTGGCCAGCAAGGGTATGGCAGACATGTGCAGGCGGGCACCGAGTGCCGAGCCACGACAGACTTCCAGCAAATGGCCAAGCAGGCCAAAGCCGGTAACGTCAGTCATGGCATGCACGCTGTCAAGAGCAGACAGGGCCTGGCCGGGTTTGTTGAGCTTGGTGGTGCTGGCGATCATGGTGGCATAGCCAGCTTCGTCCAGCACTTGTTTTTTCAGGGCGGCAGACAAGATACCCACACCCAGTGGTTTGCCAAGGATGAGCTTGTCGCCCGCCTTGGCACTGGCATTGCGCTTGACTTTGGAGGGGTGGATCAGGCCCATGACCACCAGGCCATAAATCGGTTCGACGGAATCTATGGTGTGGCCGCCAGCGATGGGAATGCCCGCTTCGGCACAGATGGCTTCGCCGCCCTGGATAATCTTGCCTATGACTTCCAGCGGCAACTGGTTGATGGGCATGCCGACCAAGGCCAGGGCCATGATGGGGGTGCCACCCATGGCATAGATATCTGATATGGCATTGGTGGCAGCGATACGACCAAAATCAAAAGGGTCGTCCACGATGGGCATGAAAAAATCAGTGGTGGCGATCAGCGCCTGCTCGTCATTGAGTTTATAGACTGCAGCATCATCTGAGGTTTCTATACCGACCATGAGGGCAGCAGGCACAGGAAAGCCGGATGATTTTTTTAATATTTCGGCAAGTACACCCGGTGCAATCTTGCAGCCACAGCCACCACCATGCGAGAAGGAGGTAAGGCGAACTGGCGTGTCGGTAGGTGTGCTCATGGGGTTTTTATACTTTTTTATGCATGCCGGAAGCTAATCATTATACGCCGGGCGATTAAGTATAAAAAAAGCGACCACATAAGTGATCGCTTTTTTGTGATATTGCTTATGCAGCAATGTCTATGTTGCTTGCGCTATCGCAGGATAGCGCTGGTAGCCATTAGTAATCGCCGAAGGTACGACGTGTACTGCTGTCGTTGGAACGATTACCTTTGTAGCCGCCGCTGCCTTCTTTGCGTGGGCCTGCACCTGTGCCACTGGAAGAAGGCGCTGCAGGTTTGCTGAAGCTGCGCTGAGCTGGTTTGCTGTTGCCGTAACCGCCACCACCGCCTGCTTTGCGGGTGTCGCCAGGTTTCCAGCCGTTAGGCTTGCGGGCCGCAGAACGTGCAGGGGCTGCAGATTTCTTAGGCTCGAAACCTTCGATGACATTCACTGGTATCAATTGCTTGGTGAAGCGTTCGATACGTTTGACGTGCATGCCTTCAGCATGATTCACCAGGGAAATCGCCAGACCTTTACGGCCAGCACGACCAGTACGACCGATGCGGTGGACATAATCTTCCGGGAACTTAGGCAGATCGTAGTTGAATACGTGGGTAATCGCAGGAACGTCAATACCACGGGCAGCGACGTCAGTTGCTACCAGTACACGTACCTGACCGCGACGCAATGCGTCCAGTGTGCGGTTACGTGCGCCTTGGTGCATGTCGCCATGCAGGGCAGCAGCAGCAAAACCGGCGATGTTCAGACGGTCAGCGATAGTGTCTGCATCACGCTTGGTGGCAGTGAACACAACAGCCTGGTCGACGGTTGTGTCGCGCAGCAGGTGATCAAGCATGCGGTTTTTGTGGGACAGATCATCCACAAAGTGAACGCGCTGTTCGATATTTTCATGTTTGCTGGCAGAACCGGCGATCTGGATGACCAGAGGTTCGGTCGTGATGCGTTTTGCCATGTTGCCGACGACGCCATCCAGTGTTGCAGAGAACAACATGGTTTGACGGGTAGGTGGTGTGGCAGCAACGATTTTTTCGATGTCGTCGATGAAACCCATGTCCAGCATGCGGTCGGCTTCATCCAGAACCAGCATTTGCAGTTCAGAGAAATCGATCTTGCCGGATTCCATATGGTCGATCAAACGGCCAGGTGTTGCCACCAGAATTTCTGGATTGCGGGACAGCAATTGCATCTGTTTAGGATAAGGCATGCCACCCAGGATGGACACGGCCTTGATACGGCGTGAATAAGCGCTGTATTTGTCGGTTGCTGTGGTGACTTGCAAAGCCAGTTCGCGGGTTGGTGTCAACACCAGCATTTTTGGTTTTGCAGCAACAAAACGTGGTTTGTCGCCACGTGAACGCACGGACTGACGTTCCTGATTGGGGGTTTTGCTGCTGGCAGCGTCATAGCTGACAACTTCAGCAGTGATCAGTTTATGCAAGGCAGGCAACATGAAAGCGGCAGTTTTGCCGGAGCCGGTCTGGGATGAGACCATCAGGTCACGACCTTCAATCGCGGCAGGGATCGCCTGTTCTTGTACCGAAGTTGGCTTGGTATAGCCGGAATCAGTCAGAGCGCGGATGATATTGACGTGGAGACCTAGTGCTTCAAAACTCATGAATTTCTTTCGTAATTTGGGCGTCTGCAAAATGCGGCAGCTATGCCTGGACAACCAGCGATAAGGCTAGTCTGGCAGCATGTTTGCCGGAACGATTGCTTTTGTCCCAGTATAAATTAGCGCGTTGCTAAACGAACGCGCGCAACAATGCAGCGCCAACCAAACGAAATGAACACAGAAAATCCGACAAGGGACGACAATGAAATTTCGGCACAAAAGCTTTGCGCCGGTATGATGTCTATGGATTACAACCAGACATGCGAGGCGGGAGGGCTTTTACATGCACTATCCCAACAACATGGATGTGCACAGGCTTGCGATGCTACTTGTTTTGCATTGATATCACTGCTGTACAGAAATATTGCAATGCAAAAAACGAGACTATACACGATTTACAGGGAAAATGCAGCCCATTTTGTGAAATATCTGCAAAAGGTACTAAAAATTGCTACTGACAACTTTAAGAACCTGCTTACGATCTTACTGCGCGAGCGTGATCGGGGCTCATGCGCTGCTCAAAATGCTCATGTACTTAAGTACATTCCGCTTTTTGCGCTGCGTTTTTGTTACCCTTACCCCGCTGACGCTCGCTACAGATCGTAAACACGTTCTAAAACGGTCGCCAGCAAAAGTGCTGCCAATAAAAATTCACATTCCCCTGGGCATCGAAACGGAAGCGCTTGTCTTGCCAGCCAAGGGCGAACAGTGACAGCACCTGGTCATAATAGGCATCTGGTTTGATGGGCTGTGCCTGCAAGCGCAATTGCTGCTGTACCAGTGTCTTTTGCATGCCCAGCGCCTGCAGGAAAGGCAGGGTGGCAGCAGAAAATCCGCTGGAACCGGGGCCGTTGATGTCGCCGGTGAGGATGTTTATGTATTCAGGTGGATAAGCCTTGCTGTCCACCAGGTTGGCCATGGGGCGCAGTTGTTTCAGCAGCCGGGCTTTTTCACTGTCTTTATCCGCCATCATGCCGGTCCATAGATAGATGCGGATGGCGTTATAACCACCCTGGCCTTTTTCTACACCCTGGGCATCTGGCTGGAAGCCTTTCTGGCTGTCATAGATGATCCAGTCAGCGGCGTAGCCCTTGGGGGCGCTGCCAGTGATCAGGCGGATGGCAGGGGCCAGCATGCGCTTCCAGCGTTCATCACTTTCCTTGCGTTCAAACCAGCGCAATAGTGGCAGTGGCAGGTAACTGGCATTCAGTTTCCATTGGTTGCCGGGCAAATTGAAACCACTGGGGGCTGGTAGCAGCGTCAGGCCCAGGCCGGGCAGGTCTGCGGTTTCTTCATTCAGGATTCTTTGTGCCAGCAAGCTCGACAAGGCGCTGAAGCGCGGTTCTTTCCATTGTTCACCCGCCAGGCCAAGGGCATAGGCTATCCACAAATCGGCATCTGATGCCGGGTTTTTGTCGATGATGCCCCAACTATTGTCTTCACGCTGGCCCCATTGCCAGGCTGGCAGACGGGCTGTCAGGTCGCCTGCGGCGAGATTATTTTCTGTCCAGGTCAGGATGCGCTGAAAGGCGGGTCTGTCGTTGGCCGTCAGGGCAAAGAACAGCGCATAGGCCTGGCCTTCTGACGTGGTGGGTTTGCGTGTGCCACTGTGATCTATCACCCGGCCATCATCGGCGATAAAGGTTTTCTTGAAGCTGTCCCAGGCTGGCCAGGGGTCATTGCATGAAGCAGCATGAACCCTGCTGCACAACAGCAGGCAAAAGCCGAGACTGACCAGCAGCAGCCGGTAGATATAAGCGGATGTGCCGTGCAAGGTCTTGAACATCATGATGGGGGAAGAAGGCATGCCATAAGCATACTGCAATACGGGATACGGGATGCAACTGGGCGCATCCCGTATTGTCAGGAAGGGAGGATGTAGCTAATTACTTGTCGTAAGAATCTGCATTCAAACCCATGACGTGCGAGAAACCGCCGTCAACATAGGTGATCTCGCCGGTAATGCCGTTTGCCAGAGGTGACAGCAGGAAGGCAGCAGTATTGCCTACATCTTCAATGGTCACATTGCGACGCAGCGGTGCGTGTTCTGCAACGAAGCCCAGCAGCTTGCCAAAATCCTTGATGCCGCTGGCGGCCAGGGTTTTGATGGGGCCGGCCGAGATACCGTTGACGCGTATGCCTTTTTTGCCCAGGTGTTCTGCCAGATAACGCACGGATGCTTCCAGCGATGCCTTGGCCAGGCCCATGGTGTTGTAATGCGGGATGGCGCGGATGGCACCGAGGTAAGACAAAGTCAGCAGTGCAGAGTCTTCGCGCAACAGCGGCAGGGCGGCTTTTGCCATTGCCGGGAAGCTGTAAGCAGAAATATCGTGCGCAATGCGGAAGGCTTCGCGGGAAAGACCGTCAAGGAACTCTCCGGCAATGGCTTCACGCGGCGCAAAGCCGATTGCATGTACCAGGCCATCGAGCTGATCCCAGGATTTGCCCAAATCAGTAAAGACGGCTTCGATCTGTTCGTCGCTGGCGACGTCACAGTCAAAGATCAGCTTGCTGTCAAATTCAGCCGCAAAATCGGTGATCCTGTCTTTGAAACGCTCTCCTACATAGGTAAATGCCAGTTCAGCGCCTTCGCGTTTGCATGCCTGGGCAATGCCGTAAGCGATAGAACGGTTGGACAGCAAACCGGTGATCAGAATTTTTTTGCCTTGCAGAAATGCCATGTTGACTCCAGATATGACCGCAATATGCTTAAGGCTCTCCCGTCATCACGTGGTGGAAAGCCTTATTCTATTGCGCTGTGGGTTTTTGTTACTTGTTGTTTCTACACCAGGGTTCTTGCCCTCTGTGTGGAATGCGTAAATTGCAGCCTTTTCCGCAACAGGTCGGAATTGTAGTTGCTCTCATCGAAACGGGCAAATGCTAAGTTTGCCCCAAAGTGGCCGCCCATAGGAGGGGCGGTCTGCATACATCATAGTGTGTGGCAGGGAAAACGTCTGATTTTGATTGAATTAAGCCAAATATTGCCATTTTGAATAGAAGTTATGGCCTGATGATGGTACAAACTAAGGTACAAACCAGTGTGCAAATTACAGTACAAACCGCATCTCCTTCACCAGGGCACCGGGTAATACTGCACCACCGGTATGTCTTTCACCGTATGAGCGGTCATCCATGATGACTTCGGTTTCCTGTGTCAAGGCCAGCAGGTTTTCACCCAATATCTTGAACAGTGAATCATCAAAGCGCATGACATTTAGAGGTGCCTTGATTTCCCCGTTTTCTACCCAGAAGGTGGCGAAGCGCGTCATGCCGGTGATGCGGCAGGTGGCGCGGTCAGAAAAATTCAGGTACCACAGATTGGCGACGTAAATGCCGGTGCCGAGTTCTTTCAGTACGTCGGCTTTAGCCAGTTGACCTGCACGCATCACCAGTGACTGGGCTGATTCATCTTCAGCCGCCCCATTACCCGTCAGACCAAATTCCTTGGCGCTGCGTGGCGAGATCATGCTGCCGGTCAGTTTGCCGGCCTGTACCAGCGCTATCACTTCAGGCTTGATGAAGCCCTGGGCCTGGAAGGCGGGTTCCAGACCTATGCGACTGTCTTCACTGATATCCACCATGGCGTGCAGGCTGGCTTCGCCGGATTGCAGCCTGCGCAGGGAACTATGCCTGGTGCGCAAGGCTTTTTCTGATAGTCCGCCCCAGTTCAGCATCATGATCAGTTCATTGAGGGCGGTCGGGCTCAGGTAAACGCGGTAGTTGCCCGCCGGTACAGTGATTGGTGGCCGTGCCAGCAAGGCCAGGTTTTGTCGGGCGTCATCAAATGCGACAAGGAAAGCGGCTTTGTCCCAGCTCAATCCGGCGTAATTCGCCTTGACGGCCTTGTCCGCCGCATGGAACAGGCTCCAGTCGAAATTAACGTTATGGCTTTCATACCAGTTACGCTGACCCAGAGAGTTGGCAAAGCCGCGATATAGCGTGCCAGTGGTCAGCAAGCCCACCATATCGACATCGCCTGCGGTGGCCAATATCTGTTGCAGCATCTCTTCCACCGGCGGCAGGGCAGACGGCAAGATACGGGTGCTACTGTGAACGGTATCGGCAATCAGCAAATGCGGGTCGGCTGGCAGCTCAGGCAATTGGGCGCGTAAATCCTGCACCACCCGGCTGATTGTCAGGCGGTCGCCACGCAGGTCACCACTCAGGCTGAAGCTGCTGGCGGCATGGGTTTGCCCCTGTATCAACTGTATGCGTAAAGTCTGCTGCAAGACATGACCAGGCTGGCGGATAGCGCTGTGATTGAAACGTACGAAATCACTGGATTCTGCCGAAAACCAGGTGGTGCTGATTTCCGTACCTTGTAATTGCTGCTGCACCAGATCGGCCAGCGAAATAAAGTAGGCATACATCAGACTTCTCCTCCAAACACTTCCACCTGACTGAACAGGCAGGCGGGGGATGCATGGCCTACACGGATGACTTGCGACGGTTCTCCTTTGCCGCAAAAAGGCGTACCCATGACGGCCAGGGTGGCGTTATTACCCACCATTTTCAGTGAACGCCAGAAGCTTTCTGATATGCCGCGGTAATTGGGGTTCTTCACCAGTTCCTGCAATTTGCCACCGCGTATCACTTGCCCGAATTCACAGCCGAACTGGAACTTGTTGCGTGAATCATCGATAGACCAGGACACATTGGTATTCATCAGCACGCCATATTCAATGCTGGCTATCATCTCTTCCAGGGTGCTGTCGCCAGCTTCTATGTTCAGGTTGGCCATGCGGTCTATCGGTGGCCGGTTCCAGTCGCAGGCGCGGGAATTGGCGACGCCAGTCATGCCGGCACGGGCTTGCGACAGGGCGCTGCCGAGTGGTTTTTCGAGTATGCCGTTCTTGATGATCCAGGTTTTATCGGCAACGCTGCCTTCATCGTCCCAGCCAAAACTGGCAAACTGTTCGCTGCGGGTCGGGTCGTAGGTCACATTCAGCAAATCTGAACCATAGCGGAAATGCCCGAACATCTCGGGCGTGACAAAACTGGTGCCGGCAAAATTGCGTTCATCGCCAAGTATGCGGTCAAGCTCCAGCGGATGACCGATGGATTCGTGAATCTGCAACATCATCTGTTCAGGCATCAGCAGCAAATCCATGCGGCCACTGGGGCAATTTTGCGCATGCAGCAAAGCCAGTGCTTCGGCGGCCACGCGCTTGCCTGCACCGTAAAAACCAGCCTGCTGCAAGACTTCCATGCCTCCCTGGCGGCAAAATCCATTGTACTGGCCACCCAGGCTGCGGGTCTGGGTTTCTACTCCTTCATTCGCAGTCACACTCAGATTGGGGATCAGGTAATTGAAATGCTGGCGGATATCCGCACCGGCACTGCTGACAAATAATTGCTCTGTCGTGACTGTGCCGATGGATGCACTCCAGTCCACGATGAATCGGCTGATCTGGCAATCGGCTGATTCCTGCATCAGCAAGGTGATCAAATCCTTGCGGCTCCAGTGGTTGCCAGCCGGGCTTTGATAGGTGCCGACCACGGACGATTGTTTGGTCTGGCTGAAATCGGTCACGGTCTTGCCTGCACTGATGGCGGCCCATTCGGTGGCGCGGTGCAGTGCAGCACGCAAGCCGTGGCGCGACAGGTCACTGGTGGCGGCATAGCCATACCCACCCTGATGAATGACGGTCAGCATCGCGCCATAACTGCGACGGCTATGCAGGGGCTGCAAAATATTTTGCCTGACCAGCAGTTCTTCACTGCGTTCGTCAACCACACGCATGGAACAAAAATCCACCGCAGGCATCAATTCCAGAAACAAACTTTTCAAAGCATCCAATCGGGGCTCCGTCTTTTATGCAGGAGAAGGGCGGATTCCGCCATGATGTGGGCATCTTGCCAGTGTTTGTAATTTTGGTCAAAAAGATAAATGTTATGAAATGTGACCAAGATCAGAAAAAGGTTTTTTTATTTGGTAAATGATACGTGTTGATGCGGGAGGGTGGAGTCGGTTTTCACCGTAGATCAGTATGGCATAGCGCGAAGCGGTGCGCGCGGCGCACCCTACGCCATGGCAGATATTCAGGCGATTCGTAGGGTGCGCCATGCGCACCGGTTCAGGAACCAAGGAGTTATTATTGCTGAGATTGGGACCGTGTTGCGCACTGCGCTCAGGCGTGCTTCTGCTTCTATATTTTAAATACTTTCTTCGCCATGCGGCTGATCGATTTGTTATTGCTGTCGTTCGCCAGCGTTGCCAGTGGCACCCACGCAAGATCATGCGACTCATCGCTGACGCAAAAATTCAGATCATGTGCCTGAAACAGAAAACGCAAATCGTAATGGTAATGGCCAGGTTCATTTGGTCTGGCGTGGATGGCGTGTGCATCCACGTCAAACAATGCTGCTTGCAGCAATTGCAAATCCTGGATGCCGCTTTCTTCTCTTGCTTCGCGTGCGGCGGCCGCTTGTACACTGATATCTTCATCGTCCATATGTCCGCCCAGTTGCAACCAGCGATCCAGTTTCTTGTGGTGGGTGAGCAAGACTGCCTGTCCGTCTGGTGACAAGATCCATGCTGAGGCTGTCACATGGCCGGCCAGCGTCTGGCGGCTGCAGCAGTTTGCGGTATGGGTGACAAAGCTCAGGGTCTTTTGCAGGTGCCCGGCTTCGGTGGCATCCGCTGGCTGGTGGGCTAGCAGTAAGGCGATGAGCTGGTCTTGCATGGGTAGCGTGGGGATGTGTTTTTTAAGACAAGCTCTGCACTGATCAAACAGGGCAGAGCCTTGCCAACATTGACTGCATTGACTGCATTGTCAGCAATGTCGGTATTTAGTGCTGCAAGCCTTTTGGTATGGCATTCAGCAAAGTCTTGGTATATGCCTGGGTCGGGTTCAGATACAGGTCATCCGAATTCGCCAGTTCTACTACTTTGCCCTTGTTCATCACCATGACCTGGTCGGCAATGTATTTGACGACAGCCAGGTCATGCGAGATGAAGATGTAGGACAGGCCAAATTCTTCCTGTAAATCCTGCAGCAGATTCAATACCTGGGCCTGCACCGATACGTCGAGTGCCGATACCGATTCATCACAGACCAGCACTTCCGGCTTCATGGTCAGGCAGCGTGCAATGGCGATGCGCTGGCGCTGGCCACCAGAAAATTCATGCGGGTAGCGGTGGAAGGCGGCGGTAGGCAAGCCAACTTTTTCCAGTAACTGGTAAGCCATGGCAGAACGTTCGCTGTCGTTGGCACCGATGCTGTGGATGTGCATCGGTTCCATCAAAATCTGTCCCACGGTGAAGCGTGGGTTCAGCGAGGCATACGGATTCTGGAAAATGATTTGTATGCGGCGCTTATAGTGATGGAATTCCTTGTTCGACATGGCCAGGATATCCTTGCCTTCAAACAGCGCTTGACCAGTGGTAGCCTGATGCAGGCGCATCAGCGTCAGGCCAACCGTGGTTTTGCCGGAGCCTGATTCCCCCACCACACCCAGGGTCTTGCCGCGTGCCAGTTTGAAGGATACGCCTTCGACGGCCTTGAATTCTTTCTTGCCAAAGAAACCTTCACGGGAATAAAAACTTTTACCCAAATCTTTCACTTCCAGCACGATATCTTCATCGCCCTTCAAGCCACGCGGGCGCTGCCTTTGGTCGACCAGGGCGCCATTGTTGCTCATGAAATCGGCAATCACCGGCAAGCGCCAGGGGCGGGTATCCAGTGTAGGGCGGCAGTGCAGCAGGGCCTGGGTATAGGTGTCTTTCGGGCTTTCAAAGATTTGCTTTACCGTGCCGGATTCGCGGATTTCGCCATTACGCATGACGATGACATGGTCGGCAATTTCACCAACCAGTGCCAGGTCATGGGTAATGAACAGTACCGACATCTTGTGCTTGATACGCAGGGCATCGATCAGGTCGATGATCTGTTTTTGTATGGTGACATCAAGCGCGGTGGTCGGTTCATCGGCGATCAGCAACTTGGGTTCACAGGCGATTGCCATGGCGATCATCACCCTTTGCTGCTGCCCACCAGACATCTGGCTGGGGTAAGCATCGATCTTGTTTTTTGGATCGGGAATACCGACTTCTTCCAGCAATTCTATGGCACGCTTCCGCGCCTGTTTGGCATCCATACCCATGTGCAGACGCAAGACTTCGGCGATCTGGAAGCCGACCGTAAATACCGGGTTCAGCGAGGTCATGGGTTCCTGGAAAATCATGGAGATTTCCTTGCCGCACAGATCGCGTCTTTCCGCGATACTGAGTTCCAGCAGGCTGCGGCCTTCAAAAATGATTTTGCTGTCGGCAGCAATGCTGGATGTATCCGGCGGCAGCAAGCCCATCACGGCCAGCGAGCTGACCGATTTTCCACTGCCGGATTCACCCACCAGGGCGACGGTGGAATTGCGCGGGATGTCAAAGGAAATACCCTTGACGGTTTCCACACTGTCTTTTTTATTGACGCGGAAAGACACGCGCAGGTTTTCTACTTTCAGCAAAGCTTGATTCTGGTTTTCTTGGCTCATGATCTGTCCTTATTTCAGCTTGGGGTCGAGCGCATCGCGCAAGGCATCGGTGAACAATGAGAAGGCTGTCACCAGCACTGCCATCGCAGCGGTGGCGGCCACCAGTTGCCACCATTTACCCAAAATCAATTCATTCTGTGCTTCATTCAACATACTGCCCCAGGACACCACGCCAACCGGTACGCCAAAGCCCAGGAAACTCAAGATGACTTCGGATTTGATAAAACCGACCACCAGTATCGATACCTGTACCAGCGCCACATGGCTGACATTCGGGAAGATATGCACAAACATCTTGCGCCAATGCGAAGCGCCGATGGCATCTGCCGCCCATACGTATTCACGCGCCTTGTGCTTCATGTATTCGGCACGGATCAGGCGGAAAGGACCAGTCCAGCCGGTAAAGGCCAGGATCAGGATGATGGTGGTCACCCCTTTTTGCTGTAATACCGCGGCAACCGAGAGTATCAACAACAGGTAAGGGATGGACGTGAAGATGCTGTAGAACCAGTTAAAGAAATCATCGACTTTCCCACCAAAGTAACCAGCCAGTGCACCAAACATGGTACCCAGCAAAGTCGCCAGGAAAGCGGCAACCAGGCCAACCACGATGGAAGTCTCGGCACCCTTGACAGTTTTCTTGATGATGTCGTGTCCCCATTTGTCAGCGCCAAATGGCAAGGTAGTCAGGCGTTCGCCTACTACTGCTTTGCCAGATTTGGCAAGTTCAGCGCGGATTTCTGCCATTTCTTTTGCCAGCGGGTCAGGAATGCCATACTCGTTGACGACGATAGCCTGATCAGCATCAGGCTGCTTGCGCAATTCACGAATGATGTCGGCCAGCGGATCTAGCGGATTGTCAGGCGGGGGTGCTTCGACCTCAGCTTTGGTGACAGTACCCGTATCTGCGCCGACAAAGGTCGGCGGGGCATAGCTGACACCGCTTTCCTGTTCCCAGTCAGAAGCGATGACACCGGTGGCAGACAGCACCAGGGCAATTAAAAAGGCGATCACTATTCCCATTGCTATCATGGCGACCTTGTCGGCGCGCAGACGGCGCCAGGCCAGCGCCCACAGTCCGGGTGATACAGTTTGAACAGATGGATTTGTTGTAGTCGTGCTCATGAATGATCCTTATTTCAACTGTACGCGTGGATCAACCGCCTGGTACAGCAGATCGGTCAACAAATTAAAGAACATGGTGGCGGCAGCGACATACACGGTGATGGCTTTAATCACAGGAAAGTCACTGCGTTCCACTGCCAGGATCACTTCACGGCCTATGCCGGGAATGGAAAAGAAACGTTCGATCAGGAAGGCGCCGATCAGCAGGGCCGGCAGGTTCGACATGACGTGGGTGATGATGGGGATCGATGCATTGCGCAATACATGCACCCATTTCACGCGGCTTTCGGCCACGCCTTTGGCACGGGCAGTGCGCACATAATCCTGGTTCACTTCATCCAAAACAAAGGTGCGGAACAGGCGCAGATTCGGTGCCACGCCCACAGCCAGGGCAATCAGGATAGGCAGGGCAGAATATTTGAACAGGTTCTCGGCAAAATGATTGCCCCAGCCCTGTACCGGGAACATGCCCAGTTTGTAGGCGAAGAAATACTGGCCGACGATGATGTACACCAGGATACTGACCGACATGCCGACGGTACAGGCAATCATCACGGCACGGTCGGTGAACGAGCCGCGCTTGAAGGCAATCGCCAGCGCCAGTGCAATCGCGATCAGGGTTTCGATGATGGTCAGGGGGATCAGGACCGTCAGCGACGGTCCCAGGCGCGTGCCTATGATGGACGATACGGCTTCACCGGTACTCCAGCTATTGCCAAAGTTGAAGGTGGCGATCTGTTTGATGAATATCCACAGTTGTACATAATAGGGCTGGTCTATACCCAGTTGTGTGCGGATATTGGCAATCTGTTCGGCATTCGACATCTTGCCTGCCAGGATGTAGGCAGGGTCGCCACCCACCCAGTTGAACAGGAAAAACACCAGCAGGATGACACCCAGCATCGTTGGTGCCATCTGCCATAAGCGGCGCAGAATATAAGCGGTCATGTTTGTCTTTCGGTTTTCAAATTTCGGTCAGACTGCGGGTTATTTGTTTTTGTCGATGTCGATCTGCATCCACTCTATATGCATGATGGGATGTTTTTTATAGCCTGTCACGCGTGGCTGTGCCAGCATGATACGGTGACGTGCATAGCCTATGCGTTGGGCTGCATACAGTTCCATGATGCGTGTCATTTTGTGGTACAGCAGATCACGCTCTGGTCCGGCAGGCAATTTTTGCGATTGTTCATACAGCTTGTCATATTCAGGAATGGCGGCGCAGCCGTTGTTGTTCATGTGGATGTTCTTGCCATAAAACAGTTGCATGAAATTGTCGCCGTCCGGGTAGTCGGCTATCCACGGTGAAATACGCTGCATCAGCTGGCATTGTTTTTCCGCTTTCAGGATTTCGGCAAAGGGGCGGAATTCGGCGCGCATTTTAATGCCTATGCCGTCATAGGATTTTTTCCAGACTTCGGCCTGCAAATGACCGCGTGATTCAGTTTGTGCAGTGTGGACAATTTCCATAGGGCTGCCATCGGGCAGGGTGCGGTAACCGTCCTTGCCTTTTTTGTAGCCAAACTTGTCCAGCAGGGCATTGGCGGCAGCAGGATTGTATTGCACGCTGCTTTTGTAGTTCGGGTCGTGGCCGACTACGCCCGGTGGAATCGGGTATTGCAGCGGAATGGCCTGGCCATTGTCAACGATGCGGATTTCTTCTTCCACATTGTGGGCCATGGCCATGGCGCGGCGCAGGGCAATTTTTTCTTTGCTCAGACCGCCAAATACCGGGTCTTCCATATTCCAGTAATAGATCGTCAGTTCCGGGTCGACGATGCGCGACATCTGCACGCCGCGTTGGATGAGTTCGGGTTTCAATTTCGGCCCGTTCATAACTTGTGGTGCCAGGCCACCATATAGCTGAAATAAATCTATTTCGTCTTTCTGGAAGGCCAGCAGACGTGACTGGTCTTCCAGGATTATGTTGACGATCACGCGCCCAATTTGGGGCATGCGCTTGCCCTTCATGGCAGCGACGATTTTTTGGTCATTTGGGTCGGCACTGGGCTGGAAATCCCAGATATTGGTGTGGTAATCCGGATTCGCATCCAAGACCATTTTTGAACCGCGCACCCATTCTGTCAATTTGAACGCGCCAGTGCCGACTGGGTTGGCCATGACCTGGCCTTGCAGGTCCTGGTATTTTTCTATGACTTCACGGGCCACGGCAGACATGGCGGTGTACGCCAAGATCATGGGCAGGTTGAAATCCGGGCGTGTCAGGTGGATGCGCAGGGTGTATTTGTCGATAACTTCCAGACCAGGTACCTTGGCCGCATAGTCAAACTTGCCGCTCTTCTTGGCGTCGGCCACGACTTTATCCATGCCGGTGATCTTGTCTTCCAATAGCCAGACATGGGTGGAAGCAAGCTTCGGGTCCATGATGCGTTTGAAGGAATACACATAATCTTCCACCGTCAGCTCACGTTTCTTGCCGTTGAAGGCGGCGTCAGGCGTGAAGTAAATCCCCTTCTTCAGCTTGATGGTGTAGGTTTTGCCATCGGCAGAAATCTCGGGCATGCTTTCTGCTGCTTCCGGAATGATTTTCGCCGGACTGGCCAGGTAATCATAGGTAAACAGCCGCTCGAAAATCGCTTCGTTGATGGCGTTGGAATACAGGTCACGGGTAGCCGCAGGGTCAAAGCCGGTTTCAGCAACCGGGAAGATGGTGCGTAATACTTTATCCGGATCAGCAAAGTCAGGCTTGGCGGCCAGCGCCTGCAAGGGCAGGGCAGATGACATCAGGCCAGCCAGGGCCAGGCACAATGCCATGCCTGTTCTGGTCAGCGTGCGCGCGGATTTGTCGCGCTGAAACGGATGAGCTAACTTCATTGACTGATTCTCCTGCTTGGTAAAACGGTGTGGGCTAATGGCGATGACGGGCTTTTTAGAAAATGAAAAAGCTCAATGCTTTTCGACATCTATAAAGGCCCAGTCGGAATGCAATATCGGGTGTTTTTTGTAGCCGGTGATCCAGGGACGGTACAACCAGCTACGGATGCGGGATGTGTGCACAACCCAGGGCGTATCGGCCTCTACCTGGCGATTCATTTGTGCATACACTTTATTGCGTTCTTCACCCAGGGGCAGGGATACCGCTTTGCGGAACAAGGCGTCATAAGCTGGTGATTCATAGCAGGCGTGGTTGCCAGCGCCGGCTTTCGGGCCATACAGCAATTGCAGGAAGTTTTCGCCATCTGGGAAGTCGGCATTCCAGGCACCACCCCACATGTTCAATTTGCAGGCGGATGCTGCCTTCAGATTATCAGCGAAATTACTGACCGGGAACTCTATGCGCAAGCCTATTCTGTCCAGTCCACGTTTGTAGATTTCTGACTGCACTTTGAAGATGGCAGCCGGTTCCACGGTTTTTTTGAGGATGAGCGGGCTGCCGTCGGGGTTGTTTCTATATCCATCAGGGCCACGTTTGTAGCCGAAATAATCGAGCAATTTATTCGCCAGGCTGATGTCATAGGCCAGGCTGCTGCGGTAAGCCGGGTCATACCCGACCACATCTTTGGGGATGATCATCTCTGATCGTACCGCCTGCCCCAGGCGCATCTGGGCAATTTCATCTTCATAGCTGTAGGCCATGCCTATCGCGCGACGCAGGGCAATTTTTTCCTTGGTATAGCCACCAACTACCGGGTCACGCATATTGAAAATCGTGAAGACAATACCGGCATCCGTGACGCGGTCCATCTTGATGCCCTGGGCCTTCAATTCCGGTTTCAGCTCCACGCCATCCAGTGCAGCAGTCGCAGCACTTTGCGGCAGCTTGTCTATATCCAGTTGGGCATCCTGAAATGCCAGCCAGCGCGATTGTTCTTCTTCTATGATGCTGATGTCGATCTTGCCGACCTGGGGCATTTTCTTGCCCTTCATCTGTTTGACGATTTCTTCATCACGGGCGCTGCCGGTCGATTTGAAATCCCAGGTAAAGCCGCGGTATTCCGGATTGGCGGTCAACACAATTTTGCTGCGTGGCAGGTACTTCTCTATCATGTAAGGGCCAGTGCCGACCGGATGCAAGCCGGTCTGGTCGCCATAGGTTTCGATGACTTCCCTGGCAACGGCACCAAAGCCACCATAGGCAACCACGTACAGGAAGTTGTAATCGGTTGCCTTCAGTTCTATACGCAAGGTGTATTTATCGACTGCCTTCAGGCCGGTGACGGGGGCATCGTAATCAAATTTGCCCGTTTTCTTGGCTTTTGCCGCGACATCGTCCAGGCCGACTATCTTGCCTTCGATGAAACTGGCATTTGGCGAACGGTTGACCGGATCAAGTACGCGCTTGAAGGTATACACATAGTCATGTGCAGTCAGTTCGTGCTTCTTATCCTTGAATGCAGGGTCGGGGGCAAAGAAAATGCCGGGCTTGATCTTGAACACAAACACCTTGCCCTGGTCTGTGACTTCTGGCATGGCTTCGGCGGTCAGTGGCAGCAGGCGGGCAGGGCGGGCCAGGTAGTCATAGCTGAGCAGTGGTTCAAAGAGGGCTTCACAGACCCAGCCAGAATAGAAATTTTGTGTTTTCGCCATGTCGAAGCCATCATCGGCGGCTTCAAAAGCTTGCCTGACTATCTTGCTGGTATCAGCTGGATTAGCGGCTTGCAGGAATGGTGTTGCAGTCGCAGCAATCAACAGCGCAAGGGTAAAACACAAATTCTTGACCGGGTCTGGCATTTCACATACCTCTTATTCGAAGATCACATTCATTTCCAGGGAGGCAAGGGGCACTGATATATGTTTTCCAAATATCGTAATGACCACGAAACAGTCAGCACGAGCTTTGCTGTTGCACATGCAGATGTCCGAGTGTATGCGACATCACAGGTTCAGGGCAGGGCCGCGCTGCAATTGCTTTTGCTTATCCTTGGCAAAGCTTTGAAAGGTTTAAAAAGCCGTAACCATAACGTAAGTCTTCACGCTCGGGCGCATGTCACGAAAATTTTTATTTCAAGTCCGGCACCATAAATGGGCAATATCCTGACAGTAGTAGCTGTTTAAGCATGGAATACGAAAAAAACGCACCATTTTGAACTGCACTTTGTTGCTGTGCGTAATGAAAATGAAAACTGGCAACGCAACTTTAGGTAGTTTTGATCGCAAAAAACATGCCAAAAAAAATTTAATTTTGGTGCGTAACGTCGCAGGCAAATTTATCGATGGGGAGAGCAGGCTGGAAACAGGCTCGCACCATTTTTATGCTGCATAGCACAAGAAATTAGGTTTCCTATATGAGGAATTTTTTGGCAAAATGCGCCATGTTGTTTTTTTGCCCGGGGAATTAGTAAAGCGCTTGACAGTTTCTTCGCATAAGTGGTTTTATGCGCCTTCGGAAAATTTTCTGACAGGTAAATTTTCATTTCCGCGCAAAGTGAGAAAATTTTTTTCATCGCGAAAAATGCAGCAAGTGAGTAAAAAACAGGCATAATTTGCCGCGTGGTTTTGCTGATAATTATTCTAATAATAAATACTGTACCTGCCATTAGATGTTGCGTATGCAGCAAGCTTATAAGTCCATGTTGCATCGTCATAAGCTTATGTTGCATCGTTAAATAGTGTTGAATGTGCGGGTTGAATAAGTAAATGGCTTAACCGATTGATTAAGTTTTATCTATTTACTCAATAACTGGTCGGACCAGTTGAGCTTTAGTAGACGTAAAAAAAAGATTGCCGGCAAAATTAAATAAGTCAGTTTTAGGTTAAAGCGCGATTTATATTTTGGTGAGCCTGCCGCTTATGAATTTATAAGCGGTTTTAAGTCAGTATGGCGTTTTATTGACACGCAGCATTTATAATCGCTTTTTTGTTTGAGTTGTTTTGACTCGCGTCAAACAGTAGACCTTGTGGTAGTGGAGGAGCAGGAATGGATTTTTCAAATCGCCAGCAAGAGCCGGGAAAGAAATTTATCGGATTAGGGCTGGTCATATTATTTCACGTGCTGGTGGTATATGCACTGGTATCGGGCCTGGCGCGCAAGGCCATGGAAGTGGTCATCAAACCGCTGGAAACCAAGATCGTTGAAGAGGTGAAGCCACCGCCACCACCACCGGATACGCCACCACCGCCACCACCAAAACTGCTGGCACCGCCACCACCGTTCATTCCACCACCGGAAGTGCAGGTACAGCAACCCGTACAGCAACAACCGACCGTAGCTAACTTCTCTAACGTCAAGCCAGAGAACCCGGTCATGCCAAGGGGGCCTGCACCTACCGCACCGGCGGCAGAAACCAAGTCCACTGGTTCGGTAGTTGTTCCTGGTGTGATTGACTTCAACGTCGGTGGCTGCAAACCAGAATACCCGCGTGCTTCACTGCGCAATGAAGAAACCGGTATCGTCCAATTGTCCGTCCTGATCGGTGCCGATGGTTCCGTGGCAGACGTCAAGATCGACAAGTCCAGTGGCTTCCGTGGTCTCGACAATGCCGTTCGTTCCCAATTGATGTCCGGTTCCTGCAAAAACAAGCCCGGTACCGTCGATGGCAAACCGCAACAGACCTGGACCAAAGTCCAGTACGTCTGGAAGCTGGAGTAAAAAAATCAAGACCTCTCAACACAGAGGCACCGAGACACAGAGGCACCGAGACACAGAGGCAACACAGAGAAAAATCTGAAAGGGCAACAAATATTCATTCAGCCGATTCTTTGCAAAATGAAATTGTTCCTCTTGCTTTTCTCCGTGTCTCTGTGGTGAAGTAGTTTGGTCTTAAAGTTTTAAATTAAACAAACCAAGTCGTACATAAAAACAGCA